>NZ_JAJMOZ010000059.1:0-400 GCF_020991525.1 Flavobacterium sp. EDS | reverse complement strand
ACTAATAAAAACGCTTTCTACTTTTTATTATTTTCTTATCTCAATATGTCAATGAACTTTTTCCTTAGAATAAAGAGTAAAGAGTACAGAAAATAGACTAAATCTATATTCTTTTTTCTTTTCTCTATCTTCTTTAGATAGTGGAGAATAACGGAGTCGAACCGTTGACCTCCTGCGTGCAAGGCAGGCGCTCTAGCCAGCTGAGCTAATCCCCCAAATTTTAGTTATGAGTTATTAGTTATGAGTTATGAATTTTCAGCTCATAAGGTCTCAACCCTAGAATTTCCTTTTTAAATAATTCAGTCTTTTTTAATTTATAATTTACAATTTATAACTTTAAAAAGTAGTCCCGGGCAGACTCGAACTGCCGACCCCTACATTATCAGTGTAGTACTCTAAC
>NZ_JAJMOZ010000058.1:0-428 GCF_020991525.1 Flavobacterium sp. EDS | reverse complement strand
AATGTTTCTTTTCCTTCAGTATTTATTCCAGGTCCTAAATTTTCTGGTGAACTAAATCCTCCATTGGTATTAATAGCTACTTTGTATATATCAGATTGCCCATATGTTCCAGGCATATCCGATGCAAAATATAGTGTTTTTTCATCAGGACTTAATGCCGGATGCCCTGTACTGTAATTATTACTATTAAATGGAACTTCCATTATATTAGTCCATTGGTCATTTTCGAGAGTGGCTTTGTATATTTTTATTAAAGTAATTTTGTTTTCATCTTTTCCTTTTTTACCATCAATGTAATTGTTTCTTGTAAAATAAACGGTCTTTCCATCTTTTGTAAAAACAGGAGTAGATTCATGAAACTTAGAGTTTATTTTTGATTTAAATTTTTTCGGAGTATTTGGGTTAAAATCTTGATCAACACCAGATTC
>NZ_JAJMOZ010000057.1:0-436 GCF_020991525.1 Flavobacterium sp. EDS | reverse complement strand
TCCTTTTGTAACTGATGAAAACGAAATTTATTTTGCTTCTGATGGACATCCTGGACTTGGAGGATTAGATGTTTTTGTTGGAAAACTAAGCGATAAAGGAGTCAGTAATATCCAAAACGTGGGGGCAGATATCAATTCACCTCAAGATGATTTTGCTTATGTAATTGATACCAAATCTCGTAGAGGATTCTTTACATCAAACAAAGAAGGTGGTCAGGGATCTGACGATATCTATAAATTTTTAGAAACAAGAAAATTGGCTTGTGTTCAGGAATTATATGGAACCATAACCGATTTGGCAACAGGAGAAGTTTTGCCTAACACTAAACTGACCTTATATGACAATAACTTTAATATAGTAAACACAGGCTATTCTGATCAAAATGGAAATTATACTTTTCCTGTTGAATGTGGTCTAACATATAACCTAAGAGCC
>NZ_JAJMOZ010000056.1:0-436 GCF_020991525.1 Flavobacterium sp. EDS | reverse complement strand
AGCTCTTAAGTTATATATCAAACCACATTCAACAGGGAAAGTATAATTTCCATTTTGATCAGAATAGCCTGTGTTTACGATTTTAAAATTGTTGTCGTACAATGTCAATTTTGTGTTTGGTAAAATTTCTCCTGTAGCCAAATCGGTTATCGTTCCATATAATTCCTGAACACAAGCCAATCTTCTTGTTTCTATAAATTTATAGATATCGTCAGATCCCTGACCACCTTCTTTGTTTGATGTAAAGAACCCTCTTCGAGATTTGGTGTCAATTACATAAGCAAAATCATCTTGAGGTGAATTGATATCTGACCCAACGTTTTGGATATTACTCACTCCTTTATCGCTTAGTTTTCCAACAAAAACATCTAATCCTCCAAGTCCAGGATGTCCATCAGAAGCAAAATAAATTTCGTTTTCATCAGTTACAAAAGGG
>NZ_JAJMOZ010000055.1:0-450 GCF_020991525.1 Flavobacterium sp. EDS | reverse complement strand
GGGTAAAAATTATGAATTTAAAGTTTTAAAAATTACGGCGAATTTAGGTCGACTTACAGAGGAAAAACTTGTAATGCGTTATCTCATAACAAGTAGCAATGGAACTATAATTGAAGATACTAGAGCGTTACCAGATTCTAGTCCGATAGCGCTGAAATTCTTTCCGTGCCCACTAAATAAGACACAATACAAATGTTATCTATAAAACAACCTAAACAAATTTATCATTACACAAGCATTCCTTCTTTAATACCCCGAGAATCCGATAGCGCGGAAATTCTTTCCGTGCCCACTATAATAAGGCACAATACAAATGTTATCTATAAAACAACCTAAACAAATTTATCATTACACAAGCATTCCCTCTTTAATACCCTGAGAATCCCTATTTTTAATAATAATATTTAACTCTAGAGCCTAAACCAAATTTAATATATAAAACCAATAATA
>NZ_JAJMOZ010000054.1:0-486 GCF_020991525.1 Flavobacterium sp. EDS | reverse complement strand
CATTTTGCTTTGTTCATTGTTACTGGTAGATGATAATATTGCTATTATTCCTTCTTGAACAACTTTGTTGTTTTCAAATTGAGCTGCTTTTATAAAACCATTTTTCAAATCCCAAGAACCAATATATCCGTTAAAATTGCCACCGTCTATTGATTGACTACTGATTTTTGAATTTTTATCGGGAAATATCTCAAAGACTACAGCTTGATAATTGTTTGCACTTAATTTATAAATATACAATTTTTGTTTCCAAATTTCTGATACATTTTTTTTGCGCTCAACAATAGGAACAATAATAGTTTCAGTTCCGTCTTCTGAGGTTGTCATTTTGGCTTGATTCCAATTGTATTCTAAATTTTGGAATAAATCAAAATTTGGGCTTTCAGCTTCATACTTTTTAAACCAAGTTTGAGCATCTAAGGTTTGATTAGATACAGTCTCTTCAGTACTGCAAGAGTAGACAAAAAGAATAAATAAAGATAAAGA
>NZ_JAJMOZ010000053.1:0-487 GCF_020991525.1 Flavobacterium sp. EDS | reverse complement strand
CTGTAATGTAATGTCTAATGTTCCAACTTGCGTAATCCAATTTGGAATAGCAGTATCTTCAACAGTGATTACTTGTGTAAATGTATCCGAAATATTACCACAACTGTCAGTTGCTGTCCATGTGTTAGTGTATGTTCCTGTACTTCCACAAACTCCTCTTTGGAAAATACCAGTAGTTTTTGTATAAGTCACCGTTCCACCACAATTATCAGTAGCAACTGGGGCACTCGCTTGTGCAGTTGTTAATCCAGCAGTATCACTGCACTCAAGCGTTACATCAAGCGCAGTTGGAGCCGTTGTCCATGCTGGCGCAGTGGTATCTTGAATAGTAATTACTTGTGTAAATACAGTTGATATATTAGTACAAAGATCAGTAGCTGTCCAAGTATTAGTATATGTTCCAGAGTTTACACAGTTGCCTTGAGCAAAAGTTCCACTTACTTTAGTATACGTTACTGTTCCACCACAATTATCAGTAGCAACTGGG
>NZ_JAJMOZ010000052.1:0-496 GCF_020991525.1 Flavobacterium sp. EDS | reverse complement strand
TGGTAAAAATTACGAATTTAAAGTTTTAAAAATTACGGCGGATTTAGGTCGACTTACAGAGGAAAAGCTTGTAATGCGTTATCTCATAACAAGTAGCAATGGAACTGTAATTGAAGATACTAGAACGCTACCAGATTCTAGTCCCTACGTAATTAGAGGAGACTATCTTGATACCACCACCTATGTTTTAAATTATATTGGTAAAAAAGCAAATTGTGGACAGGCGGGCGCTATCTTGATTGATTTCTTAAAAGGCAGTAATAATACAAAAATGACTTTGTTTTTTGCGCCTGATGGAGCAATAATTTACGAAACCAATTGTGCAGGAGTAAAACAAATTATGCCTTTAAAACAAATCATTTTAACAAAATAGAAACAAATTAAACATTCAATCCCCGAGTCGTAAAGATTTGGGAATTTTAAAGGGGTTTCTTTAAAAATGAAAAATACAATAAAAACATTCGCTATTCTATTCTTGCTTCTAAGTTATGGCTAC
>NZ_JAJMOZ010000051.1:0-507 GCF_020991525.1 Flavobacterium sp. EDS | reverse complement strand
ACCAGCATGGACAACTGCTCCAACTGCGCTTGATGTTACTCTTGAATGTAGCGATACTGCTGGATTAACAACTGCACAAGCGAGTGCCCCAGTTGCTACTGATAATTGTGGTGGAACAGTAACGTATACTAAAGTAAGTGGAACTTTTGCCCAAGGCAACTGTGTAAACTCTGGAACATATACTAATACCTGGACAGCTACTGATGTTTGTACTAATATATCAACTGTATTTACACAAGTAATTACTATTCAAGATACCACTGCTCCTACTTGGACAACGGCTCCAACTGCGCTTGATGTTACTCTTGAATGTAGCGATACTGCTGGATTAACAACTGCACAAGCGAGTGCCCCAGTTGCTACTGATAATTGTGGTGGAACGGTGACTTATACTAAAGTAAGTGGAACTTTTGCCCAAGGCAACTGTGTAAACTCTGGAACATATACTAATACTTGGACAGCTACTGATGTTTGTACTAATATATCAACTGTATTTACACAAGTAAT
>NZ_JAJMOZ010000050.1:0-541 GCF_020991525.1 Flavobacterium sp. EDS | reverse complement strand
CCGCATATACCACTAATTTAGCTAAATCAGTATTACCTGTTTTAGAATTATATGCTCTTTGCGTAGGAGTTTGCTTGTTTTTAGGAGGGTCAATAATATTTTCTGATTCCATGCCTGTAGGGTCAATAAACGATAAGGGATTGTTATTTAAGAATGATTGTGGTGATAGGTTATAAAATTTTTCACATAAAGGGTCAAGTTGTGGTGTTCTTACAATATCTGGCATATACATACGTCCGCCAAAGTCATACCAGTTGAGACTTAGTTCATCTTGAAACTCCTTTCCATTAAACTTGTATTTATAATCACTTGTAGGATTAACATTATACCCTTCGTGTTTTAAGCCAAAAGGATAATAATTATTTTCTTCAAGAATTTCAAGAACATTTTGAGCATTCTTTTTATAGCTTACACGTACATTTCCTAAATGGTCGGTATAATTAAACACATAACTATAATTGTTCGCTCCATTTACAGGTGTATTGTTAACATAGCCTTCTGCTGTTGGAAAATACTGCAGTACATCGTTTTTATACTGAAA
>NZ_JAJMOZ010000005.1:0-289627 GCF_020991525.1 Flavobacterium sp. EDS | reverse complement strand
AGCAAAGGTTCGCAAAGCTATTTATTAAACTTTGCGAACCTTTTTTTCTTTGTGCTCTTTGCGGGGATCCAAAAAAAGTTTTATACTGTTCAGGCTTTATTGTTTTTGATTGTATGGAATATAATTTTCCCATTGCCAAGGAGTATAAATATCTCCAATTGAAGTTTCTAGTAATTCTTTAAAAATCCCCCCTGCGTTGTCGCTATTACTTAAAATTATGATTCCTATGCCAGCTTGAGGATAAATGATTGAGTAATGTTGAAAACCGCTCCCATATCCTTCCTTAAAAACTCCTGGTCCGTAAGGCGATTGTAATACTCCCCAACCAAGTCCGTAACCAAGATTAATTCCATCATTAGCATTGGATTCTTTTGTGCTTAATGGCCCAAACTGTTTAATAGATTTAATTTTAATTTGTTGAGTAAACATTTCTTTTGTTGTAATAGGATTAAGCAATTGGTTAGTAAGTAGGGCTTTGGTAAAAAGAGTGTAATCATTTAGTGTAGTTTCTAAGGTACTGGCAGATCTTGCATCATTATCTTTATCTTTTTCGTATAATTCTCCTTTTGAATTATGACCAACACAATAATCTTTTTCAAACTTTGGTTTCCATTTATAAGATGAATTTTTCATTTTTAAAGGATTAAAAATGTTTTCCTGCATCATTTCTTCTAAAGGTTTATTCAGGTAATATTCTAGTACAACTTGTAGATATACTAATCCTTCTCCAGAATAGCTGTATCGAGAACCAGGAGTGAAATTAACTCTCAATTTTTCGTCAGACTCGTACCATCTCCAGTTTGGGAATCCTGATGTATGATCTAGACACATTCTAGCTGTTATTTTTTGATAAAGTGTATCTCGTTTGAGGTCTTGGTAGTTGTCATGCCATTTTTTGGTTGGTTTATATTCGTAAATTGGTTTAGGTAAATAATCTTGCAAAGGTTTATCTAAATCCAGAATACCATTCTGAACAAGTATCATTACCATAGTAGAAAACACAGCTTTGCTTAAAGAAGCCCCGTAGATATTGGTTTCATTTTTTATGAGCTCCTTAGTAAGGGCATTTTTGTAACCAAATGTCTTTTTGTAAACGACTTTGTTTTTGTTGAAAATTGCTATAGCTAATCCCTCTACATGAGCCGATTTTATTAGAGATTCAATTTTTGTATCTAAATTAGCTACTGATATTTTTTTCTTGTCAAGCTTAACAATATCTTGACCAAAACAATTTAAAGAAAAATGAAATAGAAGTAAAAGTAAAAGTGTAAAGAGGGAGTTTTTTATTTTCATAATGTGGCTTTTAAATTATGTAAATATTTTGCAGTTAAATACTGTCTTTATTTTAAGAAGGATTTTTAATTTACTAAGATAAAAAAAATGTATTGAAAAAATGATTAATATGTTTTAAATCAGTGTTTTATGTTTTGTTTTTTAATGTTTAATGATTGTTTTATTAGCTTATTCTTAGTAAATTTATACTCATAAAGTGATTCCATTTTTTTATCAATGGACTGTCCCAGATACCAGAAAACTTATTATTGTGTTCGCTAAAATCTCCTGTCAATTGATAAAAAGAGGCTACTTCATAAAATGAAGTAGCCTCTTATATTTTGTAAAGATTCCTTTAATTCAACTTTTAATATAAATAATTTAGAGCAGTAACATCGTTAGAATTGAAGGCTCCAGTTTCACTTGAACTGAAACAAGCTCTCATGTATGAAGTTGCATCATATCCTGTAGGTGTTCCTGGGATATGAATTGCTCCAACACCAGCAGTTCCTTCGTTTGAATTTTGTCCACAACTTTGACGGCTAAACCAATCAGTATGGCGTAAACCAATGCAATGACCAATTTCGTGTGCCGCTACGTGTGCATTTACACCAACTGAGTAAGTATCTAATCCAGAATATAATGTAACTGAGCTATAAGGTGCTCCTCCAGAAGGAAAACCAGCTACACCACCAGCAGATCCAATTTGTCTTTTTACAACAATGTCTGCACCTGCGGTACTTGAACTAAAGGTTAGAGTAAAGTTAATAGATAATCCTAAGCTATTGTATCTATTTACTGCCGCTTGCAATCCTGCACGCATATTTGTAGATAGAGCTGATGTACCAGTTCCTGATAATCCAACAACAGTAATAGTTTGTGGGGATACTAAATTGGTAGTGCGGTATTGTTCTGTTGTGATTCCTCCTTGGAGATCCATTTTGTTTAATTGATCTGGTGTCATGATAATACATCCTTCAATCAAGAATGCATCTTCTGTAGAACCATCTAGTTTTGTGTTTTTGATCACTTGAACATCTGTACTATTCAGTGAAAGTTCTCTAAGTTTATTTAACACATCCGGTGTTACTTTGAGAGCTTCTTGCTTTGATTGATTTGAGTCATCGTCTTTGTTACAAGATAATAGCGTTAATGCCATAAACGATAAGGCTAAAATTGATTTAATTGTTTTCATTTAATAGTTTTTTGGGGTTAGTTTAATAGTTTGATTTATAGGGGCTTTACAAAACATTAGTACTATATTACTATCAAATTTATATAATTTTAATCAAAAAAATACTTACAAAAAATATGATTTAACAAAATTAACAATTTTTGTTAAATTATTCTATACACCTTTTTTATAATATTTATCTGATAATCATTGTGAGCCCAGCAAAATCAATAATTAAGTATTAATCAGTGAGTTATGTAAAACGGAATCACTTACAGTAGTAAAATTCATATTTATTTTATAAATATCAAGAAAAAGCTTCTATAGTATTTTGTAGCTTTAAAATTGGAACAAGGGTTTAAAAATAAATATGACTCTTACAGATTTTGAAGTTTAGGAATGAAATAAAAACTAATAAAATTTTTACAAATAATTTAATAACTTTGGTTTGATTAGTAGGTATAAATATTTGTGATATAAATCATTATAAATAAATTGAGTCTTTTTGTTTACCTAATTTAAGAGCCATAAATAGTCAGGATAGTCATTTTTTTGTTTCATATTAATAAAAATGGTTAAAATTCTAATTAATAACTACAGTTAATGAAGACACAAATTACTTTCCTTTTTTTTATGATAACAACAATCAGTCTTTCTCAAAGTCCTGATAAATGGAAACAATATATAGAGCATGAAAGAGAAAATAAATTTGAGAAATACCATTTTACATCTTTAGAAAATGCGCATCAGAATAAATATAAGGTTGTAAAAAAACTAGATGATACTTTTTGTATTGTTGAAAATGGAAGTTTAAGATCTAATAGATCTTTAGAAATAACACTGCCTGTAAATGATTTATGGAAACTACCATCAAATTTTTCAAATCATAAAGAAGGCAAAGAATATATTATAGCTACAGATAGTGTTGAATCGTTAATTACTGACTTGGAATCGATGCATATTTCTGATATCAAAATATTAGGTAAGAATCTTGTAATTGTAAAATGTGATTCTAAAAAAATTATTGATGAGATTATAGGTTTAAGCAGTGTGTCTTCTATTTCACAAGAATCGTTACAACCAAAAGGAGAATCTAAGATAATAGATCAAAATTTTAGTATCAATTACATAAATAAAGCTCATGCTAATTTTTCTCTTTTAACAGGAGAAAACCAAATTGTATCAATCAAAGATGATTTTTTTGATCTAAATGATATCGATTTGCTGAGTAAGCACATTCCATCGGCAACGCAATCGGCTACTGTATCAAGTCATGCAACTGCTATGGCGACTATAATCTCTGGATTAGGAAATAGTTCTGTCTTAGGAAAAGGAGTCGCTCAAAAGGCTAAAATACAATCTTCTGACTTTTTGAATATCTATCCTGATGAAGTAGCGACTTTACAAGGAGCAACTACTCAAAATCATTCCTACGGAACAGTAATTGAGAATTTTTATGGTTCGCTAGCAAATGCTTATGATTCACAATTATTTTTAAATACTGATTTGACTCATTGTTTTTCTTCTGGTAATAGTGGACTTGAAGGTTATAAATCTATTACAGGTAATTTTAAGCAATCTAAAAATAGTATTCTGTTGGGCTGTATTGATCATAACGAAGTAGTTATACCGTTTTCTTCAAAAGGACCAGCCTATGATGGGCGAATAAAACCGGAGCTGGTGGCTTTTAGCACACAAGGTACTTCCAATTCTACTGCGTTAGTTACAGGAATTATTACCCTTATGAAACAACATTATAAAACTATAAATAATACCTCTTTAAGTAATGCTCTCACAAAAGCAATCTTAATTAATAGCGCAAAAGATTTAGGCAATATCGGCCCAGATTTCAGCTATGGCTACGGTAATGTAAATGCTAATAAATCTCTAAAAACGATCAGTGAAAATAGAATCATATCTGGTAATTTGATATCAGGACAGATAAAATCACATGAAATTACGCTTCCATCAAATGCAAAAAACTTGAAAATTACATTAGTGTGGAATGATTTGCCTGCCGCAATCAACAGTAATATTAGTTTGATAAACGATTTAGATATAGAAGTTATTTCGAATAACAACACTACTTTTTTACCATGGATTCTTAACCCTGATACTCCGCAAGAACAGGCTAAAAGAGGAAAAGATAAACTTAATAATATCGAACAAGTGACTATTGAAAATCCCACCCCAGGATCTTACAATATTACTGTTATTGGTGCATATATTTCAAATGCATCTCAGGATTATAGCATTGCCTACGAATATGAATTAGAGCGTCAATTTGAATGGAATTATCCTGTTGGTAATGATAATTTCCCCTTTGATGGTAAAACTATTTCTCCTTTTAAATGGGATTCTTCATTTTCGGGAACCTCGGGACAATTGTCAATTAGTTACAATAATGGACAGACTTGGGAAATTATTGCAAGTGGTATAAATCTAGATAGCGAGCAATTTACTTATATTCCTACAGAGCAAAAATTCGCAAAAGCAAAATTAAAGATGACTATTGGTACTACTGATTATATCTCTGATAGCTTTACGATTTCTTATGATTTAAATATAAGGACTAGTTTAGTTTGTGATGGCACAACAGAAATTAATTGGGACACACCCACTGATGTTATTTTATTTAATATTTATCAATTGACAGGAGATCATTTCGAATTTAAAGAACAAACAACAAATGCTAATTATATCTATACCGATGGAAAAATTCACACCGTTACGCCTGTATTTGATAATAGCGAAGGAGTAAAAAGTGAGTCTACATTACAATATGCTCAAAACTCAAATTGTTATTTCGAGTTGGCTTTGGCAGAAGTTTATGAAGAGAACAAAGTAAAAGTTAGTGCCAGTCTTTTTAGTTTATACAATATCAAAAGGTTAGAATTAGTCAAAATAATTAATACTTCAGAAAGTGTTATTAGCACAATAAATGATGTCAACTCTAAAACATTTTCTTTTATAGATACTGTCCCAATAAAAGGCAGCAATAGATATAAAATAAATATAATTTTAGAAAACAATAATGTATTCAGTTCTAAAATTGTAGATGCTAATTATTTAGAGGATGATTTATTTCTTGTTTATCCCACGTTATTAAGCAAAAATGAAGAATTAAATATTGAAGTCAAGAATGAGAAAAATGCTATTTTCTATTTGTACAATATTAGTGGGCAAAATACTATTACTTCTTCATTGTTTTCTAAAACTAATAGTATCGATCTGAACAATATTGCTTCAGGAATTTACATCTATAAGATAATAACAAGCTTAGGAGGAATACAAACAGGAAAAATTTCAGTTTTTTAAACATATAAGAATAGTTATTTTTAGGTTTCTGTTTATTATCCTAAAATCACGTATTACTACCTAAGTCCATCTTTTTCGTATTTTTTATATTGCAGTAATCAAATCTACAACCTAAACTATATGCAAAACGAATTATCAAAAAAGGCGGCTATTGATTGCGAGACCAATCTTGCTTTATCCCTCAAGAAAATGTTTATTGATACGACCATGGGAAATCGTATCATCGCCGGACAATGCCCAGTTCGCAGAGGTGTATTCCTTAAACCTCATGGTGTTGCAAAGGCAGATTTTATAATGATGCCAGGATTACCACCAGAATACAAAGTAGGAATCTTTGCTCATGACCATTTTGAAGCTTGGGTACGTTTTTCAAGCGATACAGTTCCTTATGCTCCAGATATGAGGACTACTGTGGGAATAGGGATCAAGCTGTTTGGAGTATCAGGTAAAAAGTTATTAGAATCTAGTGAAAATGCAACTACGGCTGACTTTATTTTACAAAATATGAATGTGTTTTTTGTAGATAATGCTACAGAAATGTGCAAGTTTACTAAGGCAGGAGTAGTCGATCATGATTATAATCTGTATTTAAAAGACCATCCTGAAACCGTACGTATTTTGGATGAAATGGGAAAAGTTGTTTCTAGCTGTCTAACGACGCCTTACTGGAGCGGACTCCCATATTCTTTTGGAGAAAGTCATTTTGTAAAATACAAATTAGAACCAATAAGCCCTCCGTTTAGCGCACCACCATCTCAAAACTCAGCCGATTATTTGCAAGCCGATTTACAAGCTCGTCTAAATATGGGTGAAGCACAGTTTAAATTTATGGTTCAGTTTCGTACAGATCCTGAAAAAATGCCATTGGATAAAGCAATGACTCCTTGGGATGAAACAGAATCTGTTCCTGTTCATATTGCTACATTGGTTATTCGAAAACAGGATATTACAAATCAGGGTCAAGCAGAATATGGTGAGAACCTTTCTTTTAATCCGTGGCGTACTTTAGAAGCACACAAACCACAAGGTACTATTAGCGATGCCCGTAAAATTGTATATGAGGCTGGAGCCGATTTAAGACGTTTTAAAAATGGTGTTCCCGCTGTAGAACCAATTGTACCAAGACAATTAAACAACCAATAACTAGCATTATGGATACTAAAAATATAAAAAAAGTAGCTATTTATCCAGCAATCGGAATAGCTAGAATTGGAAATTCTCCTGAATATTATCTGGCTTCTGATTTACCAGGCGTAGCTCCTGTTGCTGAAGGCGGTTTTAAAGACGGCGACAATTTATTTAAAAAACAGGTGCCTTTATTTCGTATTTATGCTTTGGACGAAAATGACAATCCACTTTATGAAATTAATACAGATACGGCAACAGATGTAAATATTGAATGGGATGTGCATGTAGCCAATAGAAAAGCGGCATGGTATCAGTTTAATAATGCTTTGGATTTAGGAGAATATAGTATTCCAAGTCTAAAGCGTAACGGAGGTATTACAGGTGTAGATAGAGAACAGCTTGTTATTGACCCAGGACCAAGAAAAATTAGTGGCAAAAATATATCTGGTAAAGAATATCAGTTGGATACAGGAAAATTTTTTGATAAAGAAGTTTCTTTGGGCGAGTTAAAAACAGATGACAAAGGACGTTTGTTATTTTTTGGTGGTGATGGAAAAAGTGAATCCCGACTTAATATTCGTGCCATAACTTTTGCTAATAACGACGACTGGCATGATGATACTTCAGATGGTGTTGTAAGAGCCAAAGTGACTATTGGTGGGCAAACATTTGATGCTAAGCCCGCTGTTGTAGCTTGTACTCCGCCAAATTTTGGGCAGGGATTATTTCCTGTGGTAAGTATGCTTGATGTAGTTCAGGATTTGTATTTAAATGAAGGCTGGATAACTCCCAAAGGGACAGTAAATTTTTATGAAGATATCTATCCTATATTATCCCGAATGAGTACTACACAATGGGTTAATGAAGGTTTCTTTGTTTTGTTTGGTACAGATTCTCCAAGTGATTTTAATAATCCGGAATTCATCAGTCAGTTAGAAAATCCAGGGACTCAATTTGAATCAGAAAGAAAACGAGTATTTGAATGGTTTAGAGATCATCAATCAAATGAATATGAACCAACTAAATTACCTCCTCATTATGGAGATTTATTTGGTGACTACGAAGATTTACCAGCGGTTGACTTATCAGTAACAGCTACCCAATATGAAATGCTTCGCCAGTGGTCCGAAGGTAATTTTGTAACGGGAAAACCAAAAGAAATTATTCCTTTTGATGAATTATCAGTAAACGAGCAGGTTGATGCTTTATTAAAAGCTCCATTAGAAGAATGTTTAGGAGGTCCTTTTCATCCCGGAATTGAGATTACATGGCCATTTAGACATCTTATGATGTGGGACGAGCCTTTTCGCTTAAAAGTTATACCGAAAAACGAAAAAGTTAGAGATGATTATGGAGGTATTATTACTTCAGAAATTGCTTTGTCTGAAAATGGGCCATTAGATGGAACAGGACCTGGATCGCTTACACGTTGGTTAGGCGTGCCATGGCAAACAGATGAAGCCAGTTGTATGTCGGGTTATGATGTAACACTTTATTTACCATTACCTTCATTTTGGTCAGTACGAGTTCCTAATACAATATTATCAATGGATAGTTACAACCGATTGAAAGCGACAACAACAAATGATGGACAGAAGTTAAAACATTTCTCTTATCGTGTAGATTGGATGCGTGATTTTACTTCAAACTATGTACCGCGTATTAATAATATGGTTGCTAAATGGCATCAGTTGGGGATTATTACTAAACAAGAACTTGACAATCAATCGCAATTTTTACCCGATACCTTATGGGTTGAAACCGATCGAGAAGGGCCAGCAGGTATTGATCCAACTTTAGAACAGGTAAAACATGCCGAAAGAGAAAGTACTGTGAGTGAGCGATTATTTAGAGCTACACCACGCGAAAGTCATCCATTAAAAAGACACGAACTATAGTAACTCCAACTTCCATACCTGTAGTAATTATTGGAGGTGGTCCAGCTGGTCTGGCAACTGCATTAACATTGCGCGAACATCATATTCCATGTGTTGTAATAGATAACCATATGGGAAGCACTGTTAAACTAGGAGAATCACTAGCTCCCAGTGCTAATGCCGTATTCCGAAAATTAAGTTTGGAAGAAATATTGACTTCTGAAGTTCATAGTTTATATGTAGGTAATAACGTTGTGTGGGGCGATTCATCGCTCCGCCAGCGTTACTTTTTAAATGAACCATATGGCGACGGAAGGCATTTGAATCGAACTCTTTTTGAAAAACAACTTCAGGATATTGCTATTGAAAGAGGTGTAATTATTTTAGAAAATTACCGGCTTACTAGCATTACACAACAGGAGAATAAAATGATTGTGAGTTGTTGCCATTCTGATAATACAACAAGAACGATTACTGCCGATTTTATAGCCGATTGTAGTGGTAGAGCCTCGATCGTAGCTAAAAAAATGGGAATTAAGAAACAGATTATAGATAATCTAGCTTCTTATCATTTTATTGCAGAACAATCAGAAGAGTCTTTAAAAGGAATGACCTTTATCGAATCAGTAGAAGATGGCTGGTGGTATGTAGCTCCGTTAGCTGATAATAAAGTAATTGTCAATTTTATGTCGGATAGCGATTTACATTCGAATAATGCTACTTCACTTTATGATTGGTTATTCAGTAAAATTGCCACGACTCAACATCTTAAAAACTATCTCCCTGCAATAAAATCTTTAACAACCGAAGTAGGTATTAAAACTGCTACCACTTCTTTATTAGATAAACCAGGTGGTAAACAATGGATTGCTGTGGGTGATGCATTATGCACTTATGATCCATTAACTTCTTTTGGAATTACAAATGCACTTGTAAGTGGACATAACGCTGCAAATGCAATAGCTGGGTTTTTAAATGGTAATACTGACTCATTGTCTGAATATATTACTTCTCAAATGGCTTTGTTTAATAAGTCTGTTGCTCTGTTGCAAAATCAATATCAATCTGAACAACGCTGGACTAAACATCTTTTTTGGGAAAGAAGACACTTGTAATGGATGATAGATGGTTTGATATAGGATAAGTATTTGGTCTGTAGGTAATTACTGAAGTACTTTTACGGTGCTTTAAAAACAGGTAAAAGTACTCATAATCAATACGTTATATTTGTTTAATTTAGATGCCCTGTAAAACAATTGATAAAAAGTTTTACGATGAAACAATAGGTCGCATCCGAAAAACCTTAAACGAGTAGGAAAATCCCCAAATACTTTTTATTATGTCACAATCAACATTTTCTTGGTCCTTAGAGGCTTATGAGTCTCGTGGAAATTTATGGCTAAGATGGAGTACCAATGCACCATTTAGAGCACAACAAGGGCAAATTCACGTATATAATGCGGGCTTCCCTTCAGATCCCCAAAAAGAGACAAAAGCATGGTCTTGGGATAACGAACATAATGCAAACTGGGATACTGGACAAAAATGGGGCACAGGATGGAATTGTGCTTACATTGCTGAGAGAAGCCCAAATGGACCTTATACTTATTTTATTAAATTGACAACTACAAGCGCTATGGGACCTAATGTTCTTAAAGTTCAAGAAGTAGTTACTGAGCAGTAAAATAAATATATTGATTTAGAATAGCTTATATGAAGATTTTCTTTATATAAGCTATTTTTTTATAAATGATACTGGGTAAAAGTAATAGATAATGAGTGAGTTTTGGATTCAATTAAGATTTTAGAGTATGGTTGGAGAAAATTGAAGAAGTAAATTGCTTCTTACTTAAGTACATTAAAATTTAGAATCACGTTATCCCATATTATTGTTAGGGGTTTGTATTTTTTTACAGATTATTTTTCATTATAATTTCTTTTACGCCCCCTTTTGTCAAAATTATAGAATTGTAAATCCCTGATTTGTTTTGTATGAATTCGACTGTCCTATCATTATTGTCTGCTCTAAAAAATTTTGTTTTAGACTCAGGTAAGAGTTCCATTTCTAAGCTATTATAAAATAGCTTTTCTCCATTTTTGAATATTTCAATCTCCCCATATTTGCCTATATATTTATCATATTGCGTAATGTCTGCTTTTACTTGATGATGTTTGTACGGAAGTTCTACGTCTTTTTGTAAAGCAATTGCCGATAGGCTGTACGCTATGATATAAGAAGGTGATTCATTATTAGAAAGTACTGTAACAAAAATTTTGTCATCAGTAAATCGATTAAAAGAAGTCATTGTACCAAAGAAGCCACCATCATGTGCAATAAGTTGATGACCATGATTATAAAATGGATTAATCATAAGTCCGTAACCATAACCCTGATTATTATAAGAAGTAAACATTCGCTTTTTCATATCTGCTGATAAGATAGTTGTTCCATAAAGCGCTTGGTCCCATAAAGCCAAATCCTCAACGGTAGAATAAGTTCCATCATGTCCGATATTAAATGTCCAATTGATATATGGATTGTGAACATATCCTTTTTCGGTTATATGATAAACTTTTGCTTTTTTTGAAATTATCGAATCATTATTACTGACTCCTGTATTCTTCATTCCTACTTTCTCAAATATGTTTTTCTTCAAATAAACGACATATTTTTCACCAGATACTTTTTCAATAATCTTGCCCAATAGATAATATCCAATATTACTGTATTCGCTTTTGGTTCCTGGCTCAAACTCATAAGGTATTTTCTTTATTTCATTATAGGCAGAATCAGCCGAAATGGTAGTTAATGCTAATTCTTTAAAACCTAAACCAAGTCCAGATGAATGAGATAATAACATATGAATAGTAACGCTATCAGCTTTTGGGTAATCAGGAAAGAATTTACTTAGTTTATCATCAAGTGACAATTTTCCATTTTCTACTAATTGAAGAATAGCCGTTGCAGTAAATTGTTTTGTTACCGATGCCAACTGAAATTTCGTGTCTACGGTGTTTTTAATATTCCATTCGTAGTCAGCCAATCCGTAAGCCTTTTTTAGTAAAATCGAACCGTTTTTTGTTACAATAACAGTTCCGCTAAAATTATTGACATCGACTTGAGCTTGCATGTATTTTGCAAGATTAGTTGGTATGTCTTTTTGTCCAAAAAATAGAGTTGGAAGTAGTAGGAATATCAAGGATAGTCCTAGTTTAGTTATTTGATGTGCTTTTTTCATTTTAGTTTTTACAGTTTGAAATTATTTTAGTTAGCACTTTATCCAGTAATTCAATTTCATTTTCTGATAATCCTTCTAGAGCAATTTGTCTGTTTTTGTATATAACTGGAGTTAACAATTCAATCGTTTTTTTTCCTTTTTCTGTGATTTCTAGGTTGAATTTTCTTCTATCTAATTCGTTCATTTTTCTTGTTAGATATTCCTTTTTCACCATCAATTCAATAATTCTGGTAATCGAAGCATTGTCTTTAAAAATTAATTCAGCTATTTCTTTTTGTGAATAATCTGAGTTTTTATTGATAATCATAAGTACTAAAGCTTGGTCAACTGTAATATCATTTACAATTTGGCTTATGTTTTTTTGTGAAATCTTTCTATACTCTTTTATTGTTTGTTCAATTGTATAAAGAACAGTTCCTGTTGGATTATTTTTTTTCATCTTAAGTTGCTTGAAGTATCAATAGTTGATGTAAATTTAATTGATATATCAATTAAATAAAAATATTTTTTCGTTTTTTTATAAATTAAGTATTTATTTCTAGTTTTTATGAGATCTAAAAGCAGTGTAATAGATTAGTAGAAAATATAATAGCCCAGAAGTTATTGCAACTGCATGGATCAACTTATTAACTCTCCATTAAATAAATTAGGTACTGCAATGAAGCTGTATTTTTGTAGATTAACTTTTATCAATTTTAAATTGCACTATTTTAATTCTAGCATAGAATAAAACAATATTTCTGAAATATTGTTTTATTGTAAGTATTATCCTTATATTGGAAAATATTTAATAATAAATGTGATATGATTGAATTTTTGAAAAAAGATAAAAATTTTAGAAATGCATTATTTGTTTTTATAATTGCTTTTTCTTCCTTTCTGGCTTTTGAACCTTTATTTGAAAATTTAGGACAAAAGGCATCTCAGGAGTTTGCTGCGGCAATTTTCGGAACCATCTTCGCAGCTGTTATTACAATGGTCTTGTTAAGTAAACAATCAGAAACAGAGCTGGAGCGAAGCCGTAATGAAAAAGTCTTTGAACAAAAAATAGTATTATTTAATCAAGTATTGGATTTTTTACAGACTATTTATGAAAACCTTGATGACGCAAATAAAATAAAAATCAGTCGTGTTAAGATTACACAATTAGAATTTTTACTAGCAAAAATGGTAATGGTTGGTAATGATAAAACGATAAAAGAATTCAAATCATTATATCAGAATATAACCAATAGTTATGTTCCCGAAACACAAATACTAACCTTGAATATAAGTCATAAACATACTATTTTTCGCTTTGCAGATTATTGCAGAGAAGAGTTAGGATTATCAGACAAAAATTTAGAAAAAGAAATATTAGAGGACATTGTATTGCAAGGAGAATTGTTTTGTAATCTTGAGCAAAAAGTGTCTTTAGATTTTGACATTCAGGAAACAATTAAAGATATCTATGGTTTTTTAGCCTTTGATTTAAATATACCTATCGAAAATATTAAGTTCCTCCCTAATGGATTTGAAGTTTTTATAAATAAAACGCAAGATAAAAAAGCACGATTTCTGGAATGTTCAATTGACCAACAGGAAATATATATTAATATTCCAGTTCCTGATATGATAAAAGACTTTCAGCTAAATGATAATACATTTAAAATAAAACCATCAGAGAGGAATAAATTTATAGCACAACAAGTTACTATAGAAAAAGCAATTCAGCAAAGCTACGAGTTCGTTAAAATGCAAAAGAAATAATAATACTCTAGTTCTTTTTTGAAATTGTGATTTAATGATAATTAATAAATCAAGCATTACGATTAAATAGCAACAATGCTTGATTTGATTGAGTAAGGATTAATTAGGTTTTTTTGAGCTTTCTAATAACTCAAGAGTAAATCATATAATTCTTTTACATCAATATCTATTTCAGAGGCAGAGTACATTAAGAACCATATCATACTTTGATTAATTTCATTTTAATTATTAGGAAGAATTAATTAGGAAGAGTTTTTTTTGTTATTGTATGTTATTATTAAAAAGAGAAGGATATTCTTAAAAAATATTGAATAGATGAATTTAATAGTTTGATATGGATATTCATTTTTCTACTTAATATTATAAAAAAATAAGGATAAAAATGATCTAATATAAAAGAATAAAAGGATGTAATGATCTCATTTTGTAAAACTTGAGATTAGATTTTTGTGGTCTCATTTTTTTTGCTTAATATTAGATCTTGATAAAAAGTTCATCAAAAGTGTTACAAAACAAAATCGTTTTATATATTTGATTTCAGGATATTTTTTGCATTATTTGCAAAATAAAAGCAAAAAGCCCGAAATAAATTAATTATTAATAGCCAATACACCTATGTCGTTTTCAAGTCTATTTCGAAAAAAAACAGTACAAGATATTTTAAGTCAAGTCGAAAAAAATAATGCCAATGGGAATGATTCATTAGGCAAACATTTAACGGCGCGTGATTTAACAGCTTTTGGTATTGCAGCAATTGTAGGTGCAGGTATTTTTAGTACAATTGGTAAAGCTAGTGCCGATGGAGGTCCAGCAGTTATTTTTTTGTTTCTCTTTACAGCGATTGCCTGTAGTTTCGCAGCTTTTGCTTACGCAGAATTTGCTTCGATGGTTCCCGTTTCAGGAAGTGCTTATACGTATTCGTATGTAGCTTTTGGAGAAATTATAGCCTGGGTCATTGGTTGGGCATTGATAATGGAATATTCAGTTGGTAATATAACCGTGGCCATATCGTGGAGTGATTATTTTACAGGATTGCTCTCAAGCGGAGGAATCCATCTGCCCCAATGGGTTCAAATGGATTATTTAACAGCTTCTAATGGATTTAATGATGCAACAGCGTTAATGCATGGCGGAAAATCATTTGAGAATTTAGAGCCAGCTTTGCAATCAGCATACACAGCATGGACAACGTCACCTCTGATAGGTTCATTTCATTTTGTTGCCGATCTACCAGCCTTATTAATTATTATCTTAATTACAGCATTGATATATCGTGGGATGAAAGAATCTCGTAATGCGAGTAATATTATGGTTGTTGTAAAATTATGTGTGGTACTTTTGGTAATTGCAGTTGGAGTTTTTTATGTAGATACAGCTAATTGGGATCCTTTTGCACCAAATGGAGTAACTGGAGTTCTTAAAGGAGTTTCAGCAGTATTCTTTGCTTATATAGGTTTTGATGCAATCTCAACAACTGCCGAAGAATGTAAAGATCCACAACGAGATTTGCCACGAGGAATGATGTGGGCAATTATAATTTGTACCATTTTGTATATCGCAATTGCATTGGTACTTACCGGAATGGTGAGTTACAACCAACTTAATGTAGGAGATCCACTTGCTTTTGTATTCGAGAAATTAGATTTAAAATGGATGTCAGGAATTATAGCAGTAAGTGCTGTAGTAGCTATGGCGAGTGTTTTATTAGTTTTTCAAATGGGACAACCTCGTATCTGGATGAGTATGAGCCGTGACGGTTTATTGCCAAAACGTTTCTCTAAAGTACATCCTAAATACAAAACACCATCATACGCTACTATTGTTACTGGTTTTGTAGTAGCAGTTCCAGCTTTGTTTTTAAATCTTACAATGGTTACTGATTTGTGTAGTATAGGAACTTTGTTTGCCTTTGTATTGGTTTGTGCAGGAGTTTTAGTATTGCAAAACAAACCAGATATTCCAAGAGGGAAATTTACAACGCCTTATATAAATTCAAAATTTATAATGCCGCTTTTGTTGATTATAGGATTGGTGTTTTCTTTTGGATACAACAAAAAAGCAACAATGAGTTTTATTATGAATGAAACTCAAATTCATGAATCAGCAGATATAATCACCTCTCTGGATAAAAGTCATACAAAAATGGTATATGATTATTTAGTAACTGTTGATCCTGCTAATGCTACAACCGAAAAACCAGATTTAGAATTAATATTAAAGCAATATCAAAAAGATGAAGCTAAGTATGCAAGCGTAATTGCTGGTTTGCCAGTAGCAGATTCTATTAAGTATGAAAGTGGATTAAGCTTATTCAAACATAAAATACCAATGTGGATTTTCTTAATCGTTTTGGTTGGATTAACAGTTTGGGCTTTTAAACAAAATCTATCTTTAATTCCATTATTAGGTTTAATTTGTTGTCTTTATATGATGGCAGAATTAAGCGTTTGGAACTGGATTTACTTTACGGTTTGGTTGCTTATTGGTCTTTGTATTTATTTTGGTTTTAGTCGAAAAAATAGTAAGCTTAATTTAGTAAAGCTGTAATATCTAGTTTTTAGTAAAAGAAACTATTCAAATAAAAAATCCGTTCTGATTATTTTCAGAACGGATTTTTTTTGGTTTTTAAAAGCTACAGAATACCAAAACCTAAGTAGATCTAACCAGTATAACAATCTAAGGGAATCTAGAAAAGTCTAATTTATAATAAAAAAAATCCGCTTAGAAATAACTCAAGCGGATTCAAACAAACCAATTAAAAATTAAGCAAATTTATTTATAAAGAATTGTTTCGTGTTTATAAAACCCCAAGCTCGACCATGCAGGCTTTCATCATCTGATAGGTTCTTTCGATGTCATTATCCAATCCTATTGAAAATCGAATTAAACCATCTGTTAAACCCATTTCGGCTTGTTCCTCTAGCGGAATTTCACTAGAAGTTGAGGTTCCTGGAGCGCTAAATAAAGTTTTGTAAAAACCTAAACTTACCGCTAAATATCCTAAATTTCGTGCCTGCATCAACTCCATTAATTCATTGGCTTTAGCCAGAGAACCAACATCTATTGTAAGCATTCCGCCAAAACCATATTCAGGGTTAATCATTGTTTTGTACAACGCATGACTAGGATGACTTTTTAAACCAGGGTAAACAGTTTTAAGTCCATCTTTTTCAAATTTATCAGCTAGAACATGAGCATTATGGCTGTGTTGTTTGATACGAATATGTAGTGTACGAAGGTTTTTCATTACACTAGCAGAACGTAAACTGTCCATAGTAGGGCCTAAAAGCATACTAGCACCACTATTTACATTTTTCAAACTATTTATGAATTCTTTTGAAGCACAAGTTACACCACCAACAGTATCACTACTACCGTTTATGTATTTTGTTAAACTATGAATCACGATATCAGCACCTAATTTTGCTGGTGAAACCGACAAGGGAGAGAACGTATTATCTACAACTAATTTTAGATTGTATTTTTTTGCCAGACGAGATAATCCTGCAATATCTGCAACTTCTAATAAAGGGTTGCTTACTGTTTCGCAATATAAAACTTTAGTTTCAGGAGTGATTGCAGCTTCTACAACATCTAATTTTGTAATATCTACAAAAGTTGTTTTTATGCCAAATCTTGGTGTGAAATTTTTAAGGAAAGCGTACGTTCCACCATATATAGTTCTACTCGAAACAATGTGATCTCCCGTACTGCATAATTGCATTAGTGTAGGCGTAATTGCTCCCATTCCTGAAGCCGAAACATTTGCAGTTTCAGTTCCTTCCATAGCAGCAAGTGCTTGGTCTAAATAGAGGTTGCTTGGCGATGAGTGGCGGGAATACAAATAACAACCTTCCATATTTCCTTCAAAAGTGTCAAACATTGTTTTTGCTGAAAGAAAAGTATAAGTTGAAGAATCTGAAATTGATGGGTTTACACCACCAAATTCACCAAAATATTGCAAATCCTGAATTTTGTCAGCCGGATTAAAATTTTCCATTGTTATTGTTATTATGAAGAACGAAATAAATTCATCCTCTAGTTACTATTTATATATCATCCAATCTAAGTTAAAGAATCAGGAGCTAATCCCGCTCTTCGCTATATCTTTTCCTTTTTAAAGAAAAAGAAAAAGGATGTCGCTGCTATCGGGGCTATGAAACCCAGTATGTCAGAAATCATATTCAAAATAATGACATATTAGAATAATAATCAATCATAGTCTTTATTTTTAGATTTTTAGACTATAAATTTATATTTTAATAGATTTATTGTCTAAATTTGATTTTGAAATATGATTAAAACAGATTATTTTTCAGTCTATAAACCAATCGCTTATGATATTAGATTCCATTGATAAAAAACTACTATTGTTACTCCAAACAGATAGCAAGAAAACAACCAAAGAATTGTCTTTAAAATTAGATCTTTCGGTAACAGCAGTTTATGAGCGAATAAAAAAACTAGAACGAGAAGGAATCATTCATAAATATGTAGCCTTAGTAGATAAATCTAAAATAGAAAAAGGATTCGTAGTTTTTTGTCATCTCAAACTCATTCAGCATACTAAAGAATTTTTAACCAAATTCGAAAGTGAAGTGACTCAGTTAAAAGAAGTTCTCGAGTGCCATCATGTTAGTGGAGATTACGATTACATTCTTAAAGTACTAGTAAAAGATATGGAAGCCTATCGGGAGTTCTTAGTAACCAAACTCACAAACTTACAGCATATCGGCAGTACGCAAAGTACTTTTATGATTAGTGAAGTAAAGAATACTACAGTGATTTCTTTTTGAGTTTTTTTGAAGAATTAAGACACAAACTTATACTTGATTTTGGGAAAATTATAGAAGATGATTCAAAATTAGAAGTTTTGGAAGGAGTTTTTGATGCGATTAATCAAGAAGAAGTTAATTCGGTAATACGTGACGAACACTACAATAGGGTATCAGAAGAGCGTAAAAAATATCTTCCTGAAAAAGCATAGGTAGTAGTTGGGAAGAAGTAGAAAAGAGGTTGAATACTAAGTATGATCTAGTATAACAAACATTTAAAAATACACTTTATATATAAACACAAACTTGTCAGGTTGAGCGGAGTCGAAACCCTACATTGTTCTTCGACTCCGCTCAGGATTTCAAACTTGATAAAAAAAGATGATTAAGAGTATTTACTCTACACTTTGCGTCTTCGCGTTTTTGCGTGAGATTTTTTTAATTCAAAAATCAACAATCAGCGTTTTCTACTAAATCTGAAATAAAATTTAACATTTTTATGTATTTATTACAATAAGTTTTCCATAGTTCAAGAAATCCTGAGAAAAAACTCTAACTTTAAACTTTAAACAAAACTTAATTCCTTAATTTTGTATCGCTAAAAAAATAAAAAATCAAATACTATGAGTTCATTTGACGTAGTCATTATAGGTTCAGGTCCCGGCGGATATGTTTCGGCAATTCGTTGCGCACAATTAGGTTTCAAGACAGCTATAATCGAAAAGTATAATTCGCTTGGAGGAACATGCTTAAATGTAGGATGTATCCCTTCAAAAGCATTATTGGCATCTTCGCATCATTATGCTGAAATCAAACATTTTGCAGATCACGGAATAGAAGTTTCTGGAGATGTAAAAATAAATTTAGAGAAAATGATTGCTCGTAAAAAAGCAATTGTAGATCAAACAGCAGGAGGAGTAAACTTCTTGATGGATAAAAATAAAATTACTGTTTTTAATGGTTTAGGTTCTTTCGTAGATGCGACACATATTGCTGTTGCAAAAGAAGATGGAACATCAGAAACTATTGAAGCTAAATATACTGTTATTGCAACAGGATCGAAGCCTTCATCTTTGCCTTTTATCAAAATTGATAAAGAAAGAATCATTACTTCTACTGAAGCATTAGCATTAAAAGAAGTTCCAAAACACCTTGTTATTATTGGAGGAGGAGTTATTGGAATCGAGCTTGGGCAAGTTTACCTACGTTTAGGAGCGCAAGTTTCTGTAGTTGAATTTATGGACAGAATTATTCCTGGAATGGATGGAGCTTTGTCTAAAGAATTAACTAAAGTATTGAAAAAACAAGGAATGAAATTCTACGTTTCTCATAAAGTAAAATCAGTAGAAAGAAACGGTGATGCTGTTGTAGTTCAGGCTGAAAATGCAAAAGGAGAAACAATTACTTTAGAAGGAGATTATTCATTAGTTTCTGTTGGGCGTCGTCCTTACACAGACGGATTGAATGCTGATAAAGCTGGAGTAAAAATTTCAGACAGAGGACAGGTTGAAGTAAATGACCATTTACAAACAAACGTTCCTAATATTTATGCTATTGGTGATGTTGTTCGTGGAGCAATGTTGGCACATAAAGCTGAAGAAGAAGGAGCAATGGTTGCTGAAATCTTAGCAGGTCAAAAACCACATATTGATTATAACTTAATTCCTGGTGTGGTATACACTTGGCCAGAAGTTGCTGCTGTTGGACAAACAGAAGAGCAAGTAAAAGCTTCAGGAACGGAATATAAAGTTGGAAGTTTCCCATTTAAAGCTTTAGGACGTGCAAGAGCAAGTGGAGATTTAGATGGATTTGTAAAAATCATTGCAGATGCTAAAACTGATGAGGTTTTAGGAGTACATATGATTGGAGCACGTACAGCTGATTTAATTGCAGAGGCTGTTACAGCAATGGAATTCAAAGCATCTGCTGAAGATATTTCAAGAATGAGCCATGCGCATCCAACATTTGCAGAAGCAATAAAAGAGGCTGCATTGGCTGCTACAGATAACAGAGCATTACACGTATAAAAACGTTGTAAAGATTTAATGTGATGTATCTAACATCATATATAAATAAAAACCCGACAATTAATTTAGTCGGGTTTTTTGTTTTTTATGTTCTGTAGAGATGTACCGCAGTGCGTCTAAGGTAGTACGTTTTAAGCAGTAAATACGCTTTTGTAATTATCCCAATATCTGTAGATTAAAAATAGATTTCCTAAAAACAATAAACCAGCAACAGGTAAATTCTCTGGAGTCATAAAATAATTAATAAATAATATGTTTATAGTAATAGGGAGAATTAAAATATTGGCAAGAGTTACATAGCGTCCGGTTACAAAAGCAATACCACAAATTAATTCTATTGATTTTGCTAATGGCATTATATAGGTCGATGCAATTAAACCTACATTGAATGCTTTAAAATTTCCAGTTACTTCGGGTTCAGGCATTAAATGTAAAAAGTAACTCACAGAAGCAAAAAGTAGTAATAGACCAATTAAAGTTCTGATAATAATAGTAGCGATTTTCATGATATAGATGATTTTTATAGGTTGAAAAATACAATTTTTGATATAAAATTGCCTGATTTTAATAATTAGAAAAACGTGTTTAATTATTAAATTATTATGAATTATGTAAACTATTTAGTTTTGTTTTGTAATTTGTTTAATGCTATATCAAATATAGTGATTTTTGTGCTATAAATAAATACATGGTTTGTTATATTTACGAGCCTTTTTTAACATATTTTCTATAAATAAATACTCCAACTGTTCCAATTAAAATAAATGGCCATATACTTAAGAAAAACACAATTATTCCTTGCAATATGTACCAACCACTTTTTAGTGCATCTATAATTTCGATACCAATATTTGGTTTGTACGTATTGTTGTCCTTAATGCTTGCAATTACTTCTTGTTTTAAAGATTGGTTTTGATATAGTTGTAAAGTAATAGTGCTAAAATTAATTTGATCTTTTAAAGATAGTTTCTCGATTTTGCTAGAATCATTTTGTTCTTTTTGTTCAGCAAGAGTATTTTCGGCTTGCATAACATCATTTATTTTTTTGCCTTTGTTGTCAATTGCTTTTTCAATTCTTTTATGATTTTCTGCACTTCTGTTCTGTGCCAATTGATTAGCAAGTAATTTTAAAGAGACATCATCAGCTTTAATAACGCGATAATCCAAAAAATCAATTTGTTTGGCAATTGTTTTTATAACTGTATCAAGTCGCGTGTTAGGGATACGAATCGTTATGTTGTTTATTACAGAGTATTTTGTAGTTTGTAAAGTGCTGTCTTGACTTATTTTAGTTTGTATTTCATCATGAATTGTACTTTGTAAATTAGTGTAAGTAACAAAGCCTCCAAATTTTACAGTTGCGTTTTCAATTGCATAAGTCGATTTAGCTACATTTTTGACTTTAAATTTTATATCAGCTGTTCGAATAAACTGATGACTACTGTCCTTTTTTTCAACAGCAGCTGACGATGAAATAATATCTGTAGTAGAATTAGACGAATCTGAAAGGGAATCTTCAGCGAGAGAATCTGCTTTTTTACAGGAAAATAATATAGTGATGATTACTAATGTAGTCAAACCGAATTTTGCAATTGTTTTCATAGGTGATTGATATAAGTATTGATTAATAAATAGTTTTTTTGTGATAGTTTTTTTTAAAATAGGGTATAAGTAGTTTTCTCTCGATAATCGTTTTAATTTTAGAAATGGGTTATTATGTGGTGTAATAAAAAGCGTGCCAATATTTTTTGAGATTACTTTATCGAAGGAATTTTTTTGTCGTAATTTTGAGGCATTAAAAAAAAACAATTTTTGAGAGTTTCAATTTATAAGGATATTCCAAATCCTGCAGTCTTTAAACAGCAGCTTTTAGTTTGGGCACAACAATACCGAGAAGTTGTTTTTATGGATAGTAATTTATATCCACAAGAATATTCAAGCTTCGATTGTTTGCTGGCTGTTGATGCTTTTACGTCAATAAAAACTGATTTCCATAACGCATTCGAAGATTTAAAACAATACCAACAAACAACCAAAGATTGGCTTTTTGGTTATCTTACCTATGATTTAAAAAATGATATCGAAGAGTTACAATCTTCTAATTTTGATGGATTAGAATTTCCAGATTTATTTTTCTTTCAGCCTAAAAAAATATTTTTACTGAAAGGAAATCAACTAGAGATTCAATATTTATTAATGTGTGATGATGAGATAGTAGGTGATTATAATGAGATTGTAGAACTTGAATCTCAATCTTATATTACGCTTAGTGAAGTTGAGGTTAAGCAACGAATTTCGAAAGAAGATTACATTTCTAAAGTAAATACAGTTTTAGAGCATATTCATCGTGGAGATATTTATGAAGCTAATTTTTGCATGGAATTTTACGCAGAAGATGCGATTATTAATCCGTTAGAAAAATTTGAGAAGTTAAATGAAATATCGCAAGCGCCATTAACTGTATTTTTTAAAAATCACAAGCAGTTCTTATTATCGGCTTCGCCAGAAAGATATATTCGAAAAATAGGAGATCAGATTATCTCACAACCTATTAAAGGAACTTCAAAGCGTTTTGAGGATGCAGTAGTTGATGAGGAATCTAAAAAGCAATTGGAAGCAGATCCAAAAGAACGTGCCGAAAATATTATGATTACCGATTTGGTTCGGAATGATTTATCACATACAGCTCAAAAAGGGTCAGTGAAAGTGGTTGAATTATGCAAAATTTATTCTTTTTTGCAAGTACATCAAATGATTACTACGATTACTTCAAGATTAGATTCACAATATTCAGCAATCGATGTTTTAAAAACTACTTTTCCAATGGGAAGCATGACTGGGGCACCAAAGATTTCGGCAATGAATATCATCGAAAGTTTAGAAGAAACCAAACGAGGTTTGTATAGTGGAGCAGTGGGGTATTTTACACCTGATGGAGATTTTGATTTTAATGTCGTTATCCGAAGTATTTTATATAATCAAGAAAAAAAATACATTTCATTTTCGGTTGGTAGTGCCATAACAGCACAATCGGTTCCTGAAAAAGAATATGCTGAGTGTTTACTCAAGGCAAAAGCCATGCAGCAAGTATTACAGTAGTTAATGAAACTATTTTGTATTTTTAACCAGCCGATTTGTAAAAATAAATTCCAATAAAAGACCTAAATTAAGATATGCTTCAGAAATTTAAAAATCATGTTGCTCAAACATTTCCTTTTTTAGAAAAAAAGAAATTACTCCTAGCTACAAGTGGCGGTTTGGATAGTATGGTTATGGTTCATTTATTTACTCAATTAGATTATGATTTTGCGATAGCACATTGTAATTTTCAATTAAGAGGAATAGAGAGTTTTGGAGATCAGGATTTTGTTAGTTCAGCAGCAACTACTTTAAAATGCCCATTTTTTGTTACCCAGTTTGATACAGAAGCTTTCGCTAAAGATTACAAACTTTCAACTCAAGTTGCAGCGAGGGAATTGCGATACAATTGGTTTTATGAACTTTTAGAAAGCAACGGGTATGATTATATTTTAACAGCACATCATGCCGATGATAACCTCGAAACATTTATAATTAATTTAAGCCGAGGAACAGGATTAGAAGGACTGCTTGGAATTCCGGAGCAAAACGATTCGCTTATTCGTCCTCTTTTACCATTTTCAAGAGAAGAGATAAAACAATATGCTGAGGATAATAATATTGAATGGCGCGAGGATAGCAGTAATGCGTCAAATAAATATTTGCGAAATAAAATCCGTCATGATTTAGTTCCGATTTTAAAGGAGATAAATCCTAATTTTTTGATGGCTTTCCAAAAGACGCAAGAATATTTGCAAGAAGCACAAATTATGGTAGAAGATGCCTCGATTATGGTGTATCAACAAGTTGCGAAAGAAATTAATGATGAAATCCATTTTGATTTAACTCAATTAAAGCGATTAACAAATTATAAATCGTATTTATACCAATGGCTTAAGGAATATGAATTTTCGGCTTGGGATGATATTTATGAGTTGGTTGAAAGTCAGTCGGGTAAGCAGGTTTTTTCGCCAGAGTTTCGATTGATAAAAGATAGAACAACATTAATTTTGAGTCCAATTCCTGAAATAAAGGAAGAAGAGTTTTATATAGACAGCAATGACAAAGAAGTTAATTTACCCTTAAAATTAAAACTCTGTAACGTAGGTCACATAACTATAGACTCAAATAAAGCTATATTTGTTGATTCTGAAAAAATCCAGTTCCCTTTGCTTTTACGTAAATGGAAAGAAGGAGATGTTTTTTATCCATTTGGAATGAATGGGAAATCTAAAAAAGTAAGTAAGCTTTTTAAAGATGAAAAATTATCCTTGGTTGAAAAAGAAAATACATGGATACTGTGTTCAGAAAATCAAATTGTTTGGGTTGTAGGAATCAGACAAGATGAACGTTTTAAAATAGAAAATACTACAAACAAGATATTAAAAATAGAATTACAATAATGAAATCAACCTATCTACTATCAAAACAATTTTGGAATAACTCGATCGTATTTTTATTGCTTTTCTTTTTTGCTTTTGCAAAAGGGAATGCACAAATATTAGAACCAGTAAAATGGACTTCTAAAATCGAGAAAAAATCAGGTAATAATTTTGTATTAATTTTTGATGGAGTTATTGAGAAAGATTGGCACATATATTCTCAATTTACTCCAGATGGTGGGCCACTACCATTAGAAATATCTTTTAAAAATCAAAAAGGGAATTATAACTTGGTTGGCAAAGCCAAAGAAGGAAAAACTAGAACAGCATTTAATGATATATTTGGTGTTAATGAAACTTTCTTTGAAGGGAAAGCGCATATAGAACAAGAAATAACAATTATAAATCCTGATATAAAAACAATCGAAGTCGAATTCGACTTTCAGATTTGTAAAGAGGTTTGTATCAATTTAAATAAGAAATTCTCTATTGCTATTCCAGCTTCATTTAAGATGGATGCAACAGCGCCAGTTGTTAAAATTGATGAAATAAAAGCGGAAGAAACTCCAAAAGATGGAGTAATAGTTGATACTACAAAAACTACTGCAGGTACTGTAATTGAAGATACAGCGAAAGATGATGCAGATGTAACGGTAGATAATCAGGAAATGCCTGAGTCGGCTCCACAAAGAAGTTTATGGTCTATTTTCTTTATTGCATTTTTATCTGGTTTTGCAGCATTGCTTACTCCATGTGTGTTTCCTATGATTCCTATGACGGTTAGCTTTTTTACAAAACAAAGTAAAACTAAGGCTACAGGAATAAGAAATGCAATTATTTATGGTATCTCAATTATAGTAATTTACGTTTTACTTGGTTTCTTAGTATCATGGATTTTTGGTGCTGATGCTTTGAATGCCCTTTCTACAGATGTTTGGTTTAATTTAATCTTCTTTGTTATATTAATTATTTTTGCTTCGTCATTTTTAGGAGCTTTCGAAATTATGTTGCCTAATTCATGGGCAAATAAGGTTGATAAACAAGCAGATAGAGGTGGGGTTATCGGTATTTTATTTATGGCTTTGGCTTTGGCTATTGTATCGTTTTCATGCACTGGACCAATTGTAGGTACACTTTTGTTTGAGGCAGCTACAAATGGTATTATTGGACCAATCGTTGGAATGTTTGGTTTCTCATTAGCATTAGCATTACCATTTATGTTATTTGCAATGTTCCCAGGTTGGTTAAATTCATTACCAAAATCAGGTGGTTGGTTAAATACAGTAAAAGTTGTTCTAGGATTCCTTGAATTGGCTTTGGCATTCAAATTTTTATCAAATGCTGATTTAGTTTTACAATTGCACTTACTAGAAAGAGAAGTTTTTATAGCAATTTGGATTTCAATTTTCGCAGCGTTAACATTATATCTATTCGGTAAGATTACATTACCACACGATAGTCCTTTACAGCATATTTCAGTTGGTCGATTGTATTTAGGACTACTTACGCTAGTTTTTACTGTGTATTTAATTCCAGGACTTTGGGGAGCACCGCTAAAATTAATTAGCGCTTTCCCACCACCACCACAATATAGCGAAAGCCCATTTGGAGTTGGAGGATCAAATAATTCGAATGTTGGTTCAGATAAAGGGTTACCTGATGGTGCAGAATTAGGCCCACACGGAATTATGGTTTTTCATGACTATGAAGACGGAGTAGCTTTTGCTAAATCTATTAATAAGCCTATTATGCTAGATTTTACAGGTTATGCTTGTGTGAACTGTAGAAAGATGGAAAATAATGTTTGGTCGGATGAAAGAATTCTCCCGATACTAAAAAATGATATTGTTCTTATTTCTTTATATGTTGATGATAAAAGAGAGTTGCCTGCAGATAAGCAATACGTAACTGAATCTGGAGATAAAATTATTACAGTAGGTGATAAATGGACTGATTTTATGATTTCTAAATATAAAACGAACACACAGCCATTGTATATTATGACCGATTTAGAAGGTAATAATCTAAACAAAACGAAACCTACAATTAGTTATGTTGGAGCAGATGAATATTTGAAATGGTTAAAAGAAGGTATTTCAAATTTTAAATAATTAAATAAAAGGTGAAGTTAATTCAAAGAAAAAGCACTCTAATTTATACTTAGAGTGCTTTTTTATTTATGTTAGATTAAGAATGTTTTTCTACAAGAATTCTCCATGTTGAGAGATATCTAATCCTAATTCTTCCTTTTCTTCAGTTACTCTTAGAGGTGTAATTTTGTTTACAATAATGAAAAGAATATAAGATCCTACAAAGGCAAAAACAGATACGATCACCATTGCTATTAGTTGATTTGTGAATAATGTTGAGGTTCCAAAAATAAGCCCTTGATTGTCTCCAACGGCTGGATTAATCGCTTTAGAAGCAAAAACTCCAGTTAATACCATTCCTACCATACCGCCTACACCATGACAAGCAAAGACATCTAGTGCATCATCGATTTTTCCTTTAGGAAATTGGCCAACAACAAGATTGCTCACAATCGCGGCAAATGATCCAATAAAGATTGCGTGAGGAATGCTTACAAAACCTGCAGCAGGAGTGATCGCTACAAGACCTACAACTGCTCCAATACAAGCTCCGAGTGCAGACAATTTATGTCCTAAAATTTTATCAAGAAACACCCAAGCCATTGCAGCGGCAGCGGCAGCAACTGTTGTTGTTCCTAAGGCTTGAACGGCTAAACCATTAGCTCCTAAAGCTGAACCAGCATTAAATCCGAACCATCCGAACCATAATAATGCTGTTCCTAGTAATACATAGGTAATACGAGCAGGATTTACTTTTTGAACTTTCCTTTTTCCTAAAAATATGGCTCCTGCTAATGCTGCCCAACCTGCACTCATGTGTACAACTGTTCCTCCAGCAAAATCAAGTACGCCCATTTTAAAGAAAATACCTTCTGGGTGCCAAGTCATATGTGCCAAAGGAGAGTAAATGACTAATATAAATAACACCATGAATAATAGATAGGCCCAAAAACGAACACGTTCTGCAAATGCTCCTGTTATTAAAGCTGGGGTTATAATGGCGAATTTTGCCTGAAATAATGCAAATAACATAAAAGGGATAGTAGGAGCAAGACCCCACGCGGTATTAGTGCCTACGCCTTGAAAAAATAAATTTGAAGTTGGGTTACCTATAATACCTTTTATTGATGGACCAAATGCCAATCCAAATGCAATAACTACCCATAAAATGGTTACAATTACCATTGCCATAAAACTTTGAAGCATGGTACTAATTACGTTTTTCTTGCCTACCATTCCTCCGTAAAAGAAACCTAATCCTGGAGTCATTAGCAATACAAATGCGGTTGCAACAATCATCCAAGCAGTATCTCCAGTATCAAACTTTACAGCTTCAGCAGGAATAGGGTTATCAGACAAGATAAAATTAGAGAGAAAGGTTAGTACCAAAATCGTGATAAGAATCACAGTTAAAATAATTTTTCGCATAGTTGGTTAGTTTTAAATTTTGATAAAAGTATAAAATGATTTAATGTCCCCATAAAAAATAGCACTAACTGTTTTATTTTTATTAAATTTTCATTTACACCCCCTTAATTTTATAGGTATTGATTAAAAACTACGTAAAAATTAAATTTTGCAAATGATAGGTTTTGTTTATTCAGTGTTTGTAGTTTATGATTTAATTAATAATGCACGTTTTTTTATGACGTGATTAGCTATTAATCAAATGTAGAGTATAAGTATTTTTTTTAAAAAAAAAGACCTAAATGAATTACTCATTTAGGTCTTTTGGCTCTGCTGTAAATAGTTCAAACTATTATTAATAACGTTTATTTCTGATTGTATTTTTCTTTGTATTTTTTGTATAATTTAGTTTGATGTGTTTCCAGACTAATCATTCTTCCTTGTATAAAAGCATTAGTAAGTTTGTTGGTTCTCATATCGAGTGCATCACCTTCTGATATAAATAAAGTAGCATCTTTTCCAGTTTCTAGAGTTCCGCAAAGTTCATCTATACTTAATAGTTTAGCGGTATTAGATGTTATTAATTGTAATGCCTGTTCTTTATCTAAACCATAAGCAGCACATGTACCAGCCAAAAATGCTAAGTTTCGTGTATTCATACGCTCATTGTCACCGCTATTTTCTAAGCCAACTAAAATACCTTTATCAGTTAATATTTTAGCCATTTTATAAGGTAAGTTAATGTCTTGATCATCACTTTGTGGCATATCATGAACGCGTTTTAATAGCACACCAATATTATTTTTTTGTAATAAATCAGCAGATTTATAGGCTTCAAAACCACCTACGATAACTACTTTTTTGATTCCATTATCTTGAGTTAATTTTATAGCATCGATGATTTGTTTTTCTTCATTGGCATGAATGAACAAAGTTTGAGTTCCATCAAAAAGCCCTTTCGTCGATTCAAAAATCAAGTTTCTTTCTTTTGGAGCGTCCCCGAAATAGGCTTTAGAATTAATTAAAAAAGCATTGATTTCTTCAATTTGGGGTACATAATCTTTGTTGGCTTCAATAGGGCCTGGCTCAAACCAAGAACCACTTTTTTTAAAGCTAGGAGGGAAATTAAGATGAATCCCGTCATTTTCTTTTAGTATAGCATCTTGCCAGCTCCATGCATCTAATTGTACTATAGATGAGGTTCCAGAAATCCTTCCTCCACGAGGTGTAACTTGAGCTATTAAAATTCCGTTGGGGCGGACAGTTTCTATTACTTTAGACTCAGAATTATAGGCAATAATACTTCTCACATTAGGATTAATACTTCCAATTTCTTCATCGTCATTAGATGATTTTACAGCATCGATTTCTACAAGTCCTAAGGTAGAATTTGGAGCAATAAATCCTGGATAAACATGTTTTCCACTAGCGTCGATTGTAGTATCGTATGCATTAGCAGCAAGTCTGATTGTTTTAGAATCTGCTACTAATGTTATTTTCCCATCTTTAAACCCGATAGCACTATTCTCTATTACAGTTCCGTTGCCTAAATGTGCAGTGGCATTTAGTATTAAAACCGATTTTGTTTGTTTTGGAGCAGGTATTTGTTGTGCTATTATAGTTATTGGCATGCAAAATGCCAATAGTAAAATATATGTCTTTTTACTTATCATAGTTCTCTATTTTTCTATTTGTGAATCTTTTGTTTTTATTGTTCTAAAGTATCACAGTGATATTCTTTTTTTTCTTTCTTTTTCGGTTGTTGTGTTACCGCTCCTTTATTTTTTTCTTGAAGCAATTGACCTATTAACTCGCTTCTTTCTTTTGTAATAGCTAGTTCTTGTTCCGTTTCTTTTTGAATATCATAATATACAACACCTTCAATAATTGTTTTTTCAGCTTTAGCATAAATAGATAACGGATTTGTACTCCATAAGACAACATCTGCATCTTTTCCTATTTTTAAACTACCTACTTTATCATCAATATGTAATAATTTTGCAGGATTCAGGGTGACAAATTTCCAAGCTTCTTCTTCAGATATATTGCCATATTTTACTGCTTTGGCGGCTTCCTGATTTAATCTTCTCGACATTTCGGCATCATCAGAGTTGTAAGCCACTACAATTCCTTCATTGTGCATAATTGCTCCATTAAATGGAATAGCATCATTTACTTCAAATTTATACGCCCACCAATCAGAAAAAGTTGAAGCTCCGACTCCGTGTTCTTTCATTTTATCGGCTACTTTATATCCTTCAAGAATATGGGTAAAAGTGTTTACTTTAAAGTTAAATTTTTCAGTAACATTCATTAACATTAAAATCTCCGATTCTATGTAAGAGTGACAAGTTATGAAACGCTCTTTGTTTATGATTTCGGCAATGGTTTGTAATTCTAGATCTACTCTAGGCGCTTTTCCTTTTTTAGAACCAGAATTGTATTTTTTCCAAGAGGCATCATATTCTTTTGCACGTTGGAAATAATCAGTAAAAACTTGTTCAACTCCCATTCTTGTTTGAGGAAAACGTGTAGGATTTGTGATTCCCCAATTAGATTGTTTTACGTTTTCACCCAGTGCAAATTTGATGAACTTAGGTTGGTTTTTGTATAGCATTTCTTCTGCTGGTTGTCCCCATTTCCATTTTACAATTGCTGAACGACCACCAATTGGATTGGCAGATCCATGTAGTAATTGTGAAATTGTAACACCACCAGCTAAATCTCTATAAATATTGATATCTTCTGAATTTACAACATCTTCAATAGTTACTTCTGCTGTTGAGTTGTGTCCCATTTCATTTACACCATTTGATATAGCAATATGTGAGTGCTCATCAATAATACCACTCGTAATATGCTTGCCTTTAGCGTCAACAACTGTTGCTGATCCGTCAGATAAGTTTTTACCTATAGCAGCTATCTTTCCGTTTTTGATTAAAACATCAGTTTCTTCAAGGATTCCTTCTTTTTCATTGGTCCAAACAGTGGCATTTTTGAATAATATAGTTTGTGCAGTTAATTTTTTTGAATTACCAAAAGCAATGTTTGGGTAAGTAACTGGCATAATTGGGTTTAGTTTTTCTGTTTTAGCAGAATCTTTCTCTGTTACAAAAGGAGCCGTTTTTATGGCTGTCCATTGTACTTCATTGCCATTAGGTAAAACTGCTTTTCCAGAAAGTTTTTGAGAGTTTTCTACAAGTCCAGTTAATCGACTATAATCTGCTTTAGTTGAATCTTTAGATCTTATTAATAGAGTAATCCAATTGTTTGCAGTAGAAAATGTACTAGTTATTTTTTTAGCATCGACAGTTGTTATCTCCGATTTTTGAGCAGTAGCTGTGCCATCTATTTTCCATTTGTAAGTAGTTGAGTCGAAAGTTAAATCGTAATTACCACGAATATCTTTTGCATTAGCATCATTTATAACATATTTACTTCCTTGAACCCAGTTTTCATATAAAATGGTTTTCTCATCAAATATCTCCCCTGAAGTAATTACAAAATTGGCGTAGCTACCATTTTTTAAGCTTCCTATTTCGTTGTTTTTTCCTAATATAGTAGCAGGTACAGTTGTTAAGGCTTCTAATGCTTTTGTTTTATCAAAACCGTATTTAATAGCTTTTATTAAATTGGTTCTAAAATCTTCTGTTTTCTTTAATTTGTCAGTTGTCAAGGCAAAAACAATTCCATTGTCTGAAAGAACCTTTAGGTTCGTTGGTGCTTGATTCCAAAAACGCATGTCGGCTAATTCTATTTGATTAGATTGATATGGATTTGAAACATCATATGCTTCTGGGAAGTTTATCGGAATAATAAATTGTGAATTTGTTTTCTTGATTTCTTCAATTCTTTCAAACTCGTTTCCTGATCCTTTTAAGATATAATTCAATCCAAATTCTTTAGCTATTTTGGCAGCTCTTAAGCTGTTTAACTTGTCTTCTGTAGTAAATATTTGTGTCAATTTTTCGTTATTGGCCAAGGCTTCTAATGATAAATCCTTGGTAGGTGAATTTCCTTTTTTATACCAGTCTAGATCCAAATACATTTGGCGAAGCAATGCCATCATCCCCATTAAAGAACTTGGATAGGCTTGATTAGTCGTTGCGCTTCTGGTAAAGCCAAAATGGTTTGTTGCTTTATTAGATAGTATTCGAGTACTATTTTCAGTATTATTTAGTGCTACTAAAACGCCAGTTCCACGAGCAACTCCGTCAGGGATATGAGTTCCAACTACTCCAAAACCAGCTTTTAATAATTCTTCAGCTTTAGGTTGGTCATATTTAAAGCTTTCGTATGCATTTACTTCAGAACGAATACTTTCATTCCAGTAATATCCAGCTCTTTTAGTATCGTATAACGGGTTGCGTCCTCCAGAATAACCTTTTGGTTTTTCTACTCCAAAAGAAGTATAAATATCGATAAAAGAAGGGTAAATTGTTTTTCCCTCCAGATTAATCGTGACGCTGTTTTTGGGAATAGCGATATTGTTTCCTGCACCAATTACTTTTCCATCTTGTATAAGTAAAGTACCTTTTTCTATTTTTTGTGTTGGAGTTACATAAATAGTTGCATTAGTAAAAACCGTATAATTATTGTTTTTACTGTGAATACTTTCATTATTTGGAAAATAATCTTGGGCGTGTATTTTTGTTAAAAAAGTACTCAAAAAGAGTAGTAATAAGGCTTTTTTCATAAAGATATAGGTTATTTTTTCATAAAAATAGCAAATATTAATACTTAAGCAACTTTAATGCTTAAAATTTATTTTATTTATTTGAACAAGTTGAAGAAAGGGTGTAATTGACCTTTTTTTTGTTTTAAATGGGTATAAATATTACTATTATTGGTTGATACTATTTTCCTTTTAAGACACTTTCATAGCGATTTTTTAATCCATCAAGATAAGGAGCCTTAATTTCTGTAGCGATCTCTACGGCTTTTTTTAAAGCTGCTACGGCGTTATTCTTCTTTCCGTTTTGTTCGAGCATATCACCATATTTTAAAAAAGCAATTGGCGAGTTGGGATGCAACTCTGAATTGCTCTTTAAGATAGATTCGGCAATAAAAGGTTTTGTTTTTGTGTATTGAAAAGTCAAGGCAACGATATCATCCTCTTTGTATAAATCTGACTCTGCTAAATTTTTTACAGCATTAAAAATTTGCTGATCCATTTTAGCCAAATCAGTTTCGTTAACAGGTTTTGTTTGTTGATTAATTGTAGCTTGTAGTTCTAGATAAAGTTTTTTTGATTCAGCAGCCTTTCTATTTCTATAGTCAAAAGCAGTTTTTTGAGCCAACTCTACAGCTTTATCATAAGCCATATCGGGAGTTGTTTTATATTCTGGAATTACACCGACACCTTCCCAGTTTGTCTTTGTTATTGGGTTTATTCCTGTTCCGTTAGGAACAAATATTTCTAACCGATTGTTAATATCGAAAACCTCCCCAGGATTAGCTCCGCCGCCAGTTGTTTCACCAATTATTGTTGCTCTTTTCTGGGTTTGCATATTGTAACTAAACTCTTCAGCTCCTGAAAAAGTTTTTGGACTAGTAATAATAAACAAGGGAACATCAATCATCTTCTTGCCATTTACCTTTTTTACCCAAAATTCCTCGGTATAATTATCTTTCCTAAAATATAAAGTGTTTAGTAATATAGGATCTTTGAAAAAATAACTGCAAAAATATTGAACAGTTTTTGGGCTCCCACCGCCATTGGATCTTAAATCAATAATAATTGCATCGGCATTTTCTAGTAAGTGCATGTAAGAATCAATTGTTTGGTCTGTCTCGTGTATGAAATTATTATATTTAATATATCCGACATTACTATCAATCAGTTTGACTTCTCTAAAACCATTTGCGCGTTTGCGATTGTCGGTATAATTATGTAGATAAATTTCATAAGAATCTTTATCTACCTCTTTTTTCTCATCAACAGGAGGGATAAATTTAGGCCAGATTCCAAGATGCTTGTCATTATTAATAAATCGAACTTCTTTTGTTAATGCTACGGCGAAAGAATCTAATAAATCATATTTTTTGAATTTCCCTTCTTTATAGGCATTTTTTAAATGGTTCCCAATTAATTTGGCTTTATCAGGAAATATGTAATTTTCTTGTAATAAAGAATCTATTTTTAAAACGGTTTCTTTTTTGAATTTCTCCGTTATTGTTTTCTGTTGACCGCTTACACTTACTGCAATAGTAAAGGATAGGATTAGAAAAAAAACAAACTTATTTTTTGAAGATTTAAGTGGTTTATTCATAATTACTAGGTTTGGTTGATAACGTTTTTTTATTTCTGCTTTGATGATTGAAATCCATCAGTCTCGAGATAATAAAAGACGAAGAATTTATACATGCTAATATATAATTTTATTGTAAACCATTTATAAGTAATAAGTTACTCTGTTTTTTTTGTAGAATTGAAGTTGTAATAATGAAAATGGCTTTTTTTATGAATGATGAATCAGCGGGAAGTATTGATTTATCTTGTAATGTAACAAGTTAAATATTTCAAAAGAGAAAGGAAATTTATAATTGCATCTTTTAAATTTGTTTAGCTCGGAATTATTTGAGGAATAAAAGTTGTCAAAAAAATAATAATTATTAGAAACAAAAATGAACATAAACAATAAAATAAAAGCGGTAACAAGATCAAATCCAAGTACCTTATCTGCACCAGTTGGCAATTATTCTCATGTTACGAAGATATCTGGTAATGCAGATATTTATACTTTTTCTGGACAAATAGGCACAAGTAAAGAAGGAGATTTACCTGAGAACTTTAACGAACAAGTCGCTAATACTTTTCAGAATATAAAAGCGGTGCTGGATAGTCAGGAATTAGTTGCAGATGATGTAATTAAAGTAAATATCTGGGCAACTCAAGAAATAGATTGGGATGCTTTTTATGCTGTGTGGAATGCTTTTTTTGGAGAAGTATATCCGTCAATGACTGTTGGATATATTTCGGCATTGGGATTGCCAGAGATTAAATTAGAAATTGAAATCTGGGCAGCAAAATAATTCAATACTCTTATTAAAATAAAAAACGAGATGAATGTCATCTCGTTTTTTATAAACTACTCAATTGTTTTCTCAATATAATCGGAGTTCAAAAGGTATAATGCTCCCATATATTTAATGTTAAATGATATTAAGTCGCCTACTTTATATTCTTTTTTAGATTTAGAGATATCAATTACCAACATATCCGAACTCGCATCGACAATGCTTATTTCGGGATCATCAGATTCTAAGTACTGAGGTTGCATATCGAGTAAACCAATATCTAGAATTGCCCGCAAAGAAGTTCCTCCAAAATCCTCGGTATCATTCATAGAAAAAGTATTTCCCGCTACATTTTCTCCTAATTCTCCAGTGGGAATGTCTGGTTTTTCGGTTATTTCGATAATCTCTGTATAAAGCTTGAAAACATCATTGTGCATGCCTTCAATAGTTTCTCCAGTAAATAAATCTTTTCCGAAGAATAATGCTTCACCAATTCTGAAATGGTTTACTTCCATTGGTCTTGCATTCTTAATGATTAAAGGCAATGCAACCGAAGTTCCGCCAGAAACCCACGGAATACTGATGTTAAATTTAGCTTCAATAAGTTGCTTGTATAAACTTAACTGAATCAGTTTATCTTGGGTAGGCATCACGCCACTTAAGCAATTAAGGTTGGTGCCAATACCACGGATTTCAATATTTGGAAGACTTAAAACCTGACCATAAAATTCAACTAAATCTTCGCCCATTACACCTTCACGTAAATCGCCCATTTCTATCATAATAATGATTTTATGGATTTTATTTTGCTTTTCGGCTTCCTGCGAAAGCAGTTGTATGGTATAAATTTCGGTGTTAAAACTAACATCAGCATATTTTACAATGCTTGCAATGCTTCGTTTTGCAGGAGGTTTAATGTAAACAGTTTGAATGTTTGGATCTAATGCTTTAATTTTTCTTAGGTTGCTAACTCGTGAATCATGAATTTCGGTAACTCCTAAAGCAATTATTTCTTTCAGGTATATTTTGTTTCCACATAAAAGCTTAGATACAACGCCCCATTTAATATTTTTTGAAATGAAAATGTTGTTGAGAAAAGTATAATTCTCCTCTAGTTTTTTACGGTATAATTTGATGAATGCCATTGCGTTCCTTTTCTTTTTTTTATTGAATTAATAGTTGGGGTTTATTTATTCAAACGCATCTCGAGGTATTTATTTGTAAAACCTAGTTTCTCGTATAAAAGCTTAGCAGGATTGTCGGGTTCTACGTGTAATGCGATATTGCCTTCGACGGTAGCAATTACTTTTTGCATTAATTTTTTTCCATAACCTTTTCCTCTTTGGGATTTATCAACTGCAATATATACCAGTATGTTCTCAGGAATATAGTCTTTCATTCCAGTATTGTTTAAGACGCAAGCTCCCACGATTTTATTTTCTTCCAAACCAAGTACAATTGTTCCTCCTTTAGCAGGGTTCATTGCATATGCAATAGCCTTAAGTATATCTTCAAGAGTGTCTCCATATTGTTCTAGGTGTGTATGAAGAAATTGAGCAATTATTTCACCAGTAAATGTTTTATCCTCTCCTTGTTCAGGAGTAATTATCTTGAATTCCATTTTGTTATTCTTTTTCGATTATTAGAGCCCAGTTATGAAATTTTTTCAAAGGCAAAAGATGCAATATGAATTGCAAATTGATACGGATTTTTTAGTCAGATTCCTGATAGGTAAAATTATATTTGATAAATGGCAAGTAAAATTTTTGACTAAAAATGTGATAGATATTTCGCAATTTAAGGAAAAATAACTGTAAAATAACTAAAAGAATCTGCTTATTTTGTTTTTGACAAATGAATAATAGGCTGGTTTTGTTAGTTTTTTAGTATAAAAAAAGAATTTTTATTAAAGGAATTATTGGGCGATACTATGAGTTATAGTGGTAAATGCCAATTGTTTTCGTTGTTAATAAAACAAAGAGAAATTTAAGTTTAAAAATTTAATGATTTTTTTATAAAATGGTATGTTCAACTTGTAGGTTAAATCCATATCCAACGTATTCAATTTCTTTTTCGCGAAAGTATTTTTTAAATATTTTCACTTCATTATTTATTGTTTTTATTTGTTCTTCAAGTTCCGATTTATCGAAATGCCAAATTTTGTTGCTATTCAGATTTATCCATTTTGTTTGACTTTCTGAATGAATAACTTTTATTGGATGTAACCAACCGCTGCATTTGGGAAGACCACAGCAACAAGAAAAAATAAAATATTCACCATCTGATTCTAAACTTTCTAATAATGCATCATAATCTATGATATCACTTTCACCATATGGTTTTTCACCATTAATAGTAATTTCAAGACTTCCACTCATCCAAATATCAAATTCTGTCTGATTTGCTACAACTATTAGCTCTATGTAAATTATATCGATGGGCATTTTCATTTTAGATGAATTAAAATTAAAATCGTAGTGTAGCTATTACAAGGAAAAAGGCTTGAATAGTTATCGGTTAAGGTATTATAAAATTGATTGAAGTAGAAATACAATCAGTGTGACTGTCAAATATAATGTAAAATGGAGTAATCTCAAATAGATTTAAAGACTTAGGATTACTGTTTAAAATAGTCAATATTTTTTTAGGGATGTAATATTTCAAAAGAGAAAGGGTATCAATTATGAAAGCTTTTGCTTATTTGTATTTTTTAATTATTTTTAAAAAAAATAAGACGAAACAAACCTTTGCTAATCTACCTAACTGGCAGATCTATACACGAAGTCTTGTTTCGCATATATGCTAGTTATGCGACATTTTACTAAAAATCGTGTGATAATAATAATTAAAAAAATATGAACATACATTTAAAAACTGAAAGATTAAAGATAAAACCAATTTCTATATTAAATATTGAAGATGTTTATAAGTTGCAATCATTAGAAGAAACTGCAAGATTTAATACATCGGGAATGCCAAAAAATAGTAACGAAACAAAAATTACTGTTGAAAATTGGATTCTCGAAAATGATAAAGAAAGCTCTAAACGATTTACGTTTTCAGTTGAATTAATCGATGGAAATGAATTTATCGGTTTGATTGGAATGAATTTAGGGAGAGAACATTATAAAAATGCAGAAGTTTGGTTTCAATATGATTATAAATTTTGGAATAAAGGATACGCAACAGAAAGTTTAAGAAAAATAATAGATTTTGGATTTGAAAACTTGAAACTGCATAGAATTGAAGCTGGTTGTGCAATTGAAAATATTGGTTCAATCAGTGTTCTAGAAAAAGTTGGTATGCTTAGAGAAGCACATACACGAAAATTATTACCTCTAAAATCTGGTTGGTCAGATAATTATGGATATGCAATTCTGTCCACTGATGAAAGAAAATAATGTAAAAAACGTCGCGTAACAGTAAAGGTTTCGTTGCGTGCGAAGCACCAACAATGAAACCTGTGTTGAACGGAACCGTTGAGATGCCGCAATTATGGGATTATCGATAAGTTATTGTTAGGATTTCAAGAGGATTTTACATCCTCTTTTTCTGTTACCATAATATTTGAATTTTAAGTATATTCATTATGTACAAAATAACAGTGAGTGCTACCGAAGGTTTAATTCAACAGTTGCTACAACTTTTAGCTCTATGTAAATTATATCGATGGGCATTTCCATTTTAGATGAATTAAAATTAAAATCGTAGTGTAGCTATTACAAGGAAAAAGGCTTGAATAGTTATTGGTTAAGGTATTATAAAATTGATTGATTGAAGTTGAAATACAATCAGTGTGGCTGTCAAATATAATGTAAAATGGAGTAATCTAAAATAGATTTATAGACTTTAGGAGTACTGTTTAAAATAGTCAATATTTTTTTTTGGATGTAATATTTCAAAAGATAAAGGGTATCAATTTTGACACCCTTTGTTCTTGTTTGAATAGTAAAAACTATTATTATATTTTATTATTTAATAACGCATTTTTTGTGTGAAATACGAATTGAAACTTAGATTAATATTGAAGAGGTACTGATTTTGTGCCTTTGTGGGTTGGGAATAATGGTAAGACTTCTTCCGCTAGTTCTTGTATAGTTTCTAAAGCTGGACGTTTGGTAAATTGTATTCCTAGAGCTGCATGATTAACTCCTATTGATTGCCACTCTTCTAGAAGCTGGATTAGTCCTTTTCTTCCAGTTTTAAGTATAAAACCGCCTCGAAGCGGTGTGCGAGGAAAATCAGGGTCATCTACTAAATCAATCCATTCATTTGTTACATGAGGGCGAAATACTCCACGAGGAATTATTTTCGAACGCCAGTTTTCAATCTTTGATTTCAACTGCATCACTCCCTCTGTCGTAGCTGTTGGTGTAGGGTAACTTAACCAACCATCGGCATGTTCTCCAATCCAATCCAACGATTGTTTGCTAGATCCGGTAACCAATAATGGAATCATATCGTTTACAGGCTTAGGTAGTAATTGAGCATTTTGTTTGATTAGTCCAAGAGTAGATTGTATAGCCTGATTTTGTTTGGATGATATTAGAGAGCGAAACATAGAAACAGTTTCTCTAAAACGTTCGCCACTGGTATTAATATCAATACCATAAGCAGGGTATTCTACAGGTCGATCCCCAGACGCAACGCCAAGTACTAAACGCCCTCCTGATAATTGATCAATTGTTGTAGCGGCTTTTGCTAAGTCGACAGGATGCCTTAAAGGAAAAACCAAACTTCCTGTTGCTAATGTGATTTGTTTCGTTTTAGCAGCAAGATAAGCCAAATAGCTAAAGGTGTCAAAAACTTGGCCTGCATCACCAAAACTAGGATCAAATAAAGGAACGTCACGAGTCCATACAGCTGCAAAATTATGTTGATCTATTAAGGAAACTAAATCAGATTGCCCTTCTAATGCATTCATATTTCCTTCATAAAATCGCAGAGGAAGGAAAATACCAATAGTCAATTTATTTTCAGCAAACATGCGACTGTATCCAATGTGATTACTAAAATCTCTATTTAATTCTTCTTTCATAATGTAGATAATTTTTGTTTTTAATGGTATAATATTTAGACATAAGCTAGTAGGAAAATAGGCGAAGTAATTGCTTTATCTTTATTAGTCTTTTGTATGTAAAATACCAACTAACAATTGCTTATGTTTTTGGTGAGTTAATCAATCACAAAATAATTTACTTGCAGTGTCTTTATTTATAAAAAGACAAAATTATACATTAAAAACAGGTAGATATCCGTACATATCTGCATTAATTAGGTATATTTATGACATGAAAAAGAAAAATATTCATGCCCCTTATGAAATCCTTATTGAAAAAGTTGACGAATGTCCTTTGAGAGATGTTGTATTCAATTATTTTCAGATGGTTTATGTGGTTTCTGGAAATGGAAGACAGTGGGTTGATACTCATGTAACATCATACTCAGCGGGAGATATGTTTTTGCTTACACCAAATAACAAACACTCTTTTGATGTGGATACGACTACAGAATTCTTATTAATAAAATTCAATAACTTTTATATTCACGATAAAAAAATAGGTTTAGACAATATACAAAGGCTTGAATTCATTCTCAATAATGCGGAATTAAAAACAGGTTGTGTGCTTAATAACGAATCGGATAGGGAAGTAGTTAATACCATTACTGGAATAATGATGAATGAGATTGCGAATGATACTATTTATGGTAAAGATTTAATTCAACAATTAATGAACACACTAATTGTTCTTGTTGCTCGAAATATGGTTGTAGACCTACCAAAAGGAATCAAAGAAACTACAGATAATAAAATCACAAAAATATTGCAATACATTCAAACTAATATCTATAACCCCGATCAATTAAGAATAACCCTGATTAGTGAAAAATTTAATTTTTCAGAAACTTACTTAAGTCGTTATTTCAAAAAGCATACAGGTGAAACACTTCAGCAGTATATCACAAATTATCGAATGCAATTAATTGAAAAAAGATTATTACATAGTGATATGCGTATTGGCGAGATTGCTTTAGAATTGGGATTTTCAGATGAAACACATTTAAGTAAATTTTTCAAAAAGTCTAAAACTATGAATCCATCCCTCTTTAGAAAAAAAGGAAAAATGAAATAGTTAAGATGAATCTGTATTTTTTGATCTCATAATATATTTTGCAATAGCGTAAAGTCGGTATCGTGCTAAAACTTGGTAATGTTTGTTTTGAGATTGTATTTGTCAGAATGTTTTAATATATTGTTTAGTTGTTGTTTTAATTAATTGAAAAGATATTTGATAATGAATACTATAATTATACGCAGTGCTAGCCATAATGATATGGAAAAGCTTCTCTCTTTTGAACAAGAATTAATTAATGCTGAAAGGTCATTTGATCCAACATTAAACAAATCAGGTGTCAAATATTACGATATTGATAAAATGATGAGTTCACTAGATATAGAACTACTTGTTGCAGAATTAGATGGTGAAGTTATTGGTTCAGGTTATGCAAGGTTAGACAATGCAAAGCCCTATTTTAAATATGCACAATATGGTTACTTAGGATTTATGTACGTTGATCCTAAATTCCGTGGCAGAGGTATTGTACATAAAATAATTGAAAGACTTACTGAATGGACTATTTCAAAAGAAATCACTGAACTTCGCTTAGAAGTATATCAAACAAATGAATCTGCAATAAAAGCATATGAAAAATTAGGTTTTACAAGTCATTACATTCAGATGAGAAAGGAAGTATAATAATTTAATCCGGATTTAAGGGTTGTGAGTTTTGAAGCGCACTTATTTGTAAATTAAATATTACAAATAAGTGCGTTTTTAATTTATATTTAAATACTTTTACTTTTATAAATAATAGGGATTATGTTAGTTAAAGTATACGGAAGTGCAGTTTTTGGAGTAGAAGCCACAACTATTACTGTTGAGGTAAATATGGATCCGGGTATTGGGTATCATTTAGTAGGTTTACCAGATAGTGCAATCAAAGAAAGCTGTTTCAGAATTGCAGCTGCACTAAAAAATAACGGGTACAAAATGCCTGGCAAAAAAATAACTATAAATATGGCGCCAGCCGATTTGCGAAAAGAAGGCTCCGCTTATGATCTAACTTTGGCAATTGGCATTTTAGTGGCTTCAGATCAAATAAAAGCACCCGAACTAGATGAGTATGTCATTATGGGAGAACTTTCGCTTGACGGAAGCCTACAGCCCATTCGAGGCGCTTTGCCAATTGCTATAAAAGCTAAAGAAGAAGGGTATAAAGGATTTTTTCTGCCAAAGCAAAATGTAAAAGAAGCTGCAATTGTAGCTGGTTTAGATGTGTATGGAGTCGAGAATGTACAGGAAGTAATAGACTTTTTAGAAGGAAAAGGAACTCTGGAAACTACAGTTATAGATACAAGGGCAGAGTTTTATAAAACGTTAGATTTTCCCGAATTCGATTTCTCGGATGTAAGAGGGCAGGAAAGCATCAAACGCTGTATGGAAATTGCTGCAGCTGGTGGACATAATATAATCTTGGTTGGACCTCCGGGAGCAGGAAAAACAATGCTAGCCAAACGATTACCAAGTATTTTGCCACCAATGACATTAAAAGAAGCATTAGAAACGACTAAAATTCATAGTGTTGCAGGAAAACTAAAAGAAGTAGGCTTAATGAATCAAAGGCCTTTTCGTTCACCGCATCACACTATTTCGAATGTTGCATTAGTAGGAGGAGGGAGCTATCCGCAACCAGGAGAAATTTCGATGGCGCATAATGGAGTTTTATTCTTAGATGAATTACCGGAGTTTAAAAGAGAAGTTCTCGAAGTAATGCGACAACCTCTAGAAGATCGTGAAGTAACAATCTCGAGAGCAAAGTTCACCGTTACCTATCCGTCCTCTTTTATGCTAGTAGCAAGTATGAACCCAAGTCCAAGCGGATTTTTTAATGACCCCGATGCACCACAAAAATCTTCTCCACACGAAATGCAACGGTATCTAAGCAAGATTTCGGGACCATTATTAGACCGAATTGATATTCATATAGAAGTTACACCAGTTCCTTTTGAAAAATTAGCGGATGATAATAAAGCCGAAAGTAGTGTGCATATTCGAGAACGTGTTACGGCTGGGCGCGAAATTCAAGCTAAAAGATTTGAAACATTCGAGAATATAAATTACAACGCTCAAATGAACACGAAGCAAATCAGGGAGTTTTGTGCACTCGATGAACAATCAAAATTATTATTAAAAACAGCAATGGAACGACTTAATCTTTCGGCTAGAGCGTACGACAGAATTTTAAATGATAAAATTTTTAATGTATAGCGCATTTTAAGAGAAGATTATATTAAACTTAATTTAGCAAAGTTGCTTATAATGAAGGTTTTACTTTTTTGTATTCCTGTTCTTTAAAAAATCATTCATATTCGTGTTCAAGTAGATTTTATATTTTCCTGAACTCAGTATTTTATGCAACTTATAATTTTCTTCATAGAGATTTGAAATTGGACGAGAGTAAAACGTTAAATCTTTTCCAAGCCCCATATTTTTATTATCTAGATAATAAAATTGATCAAGTGCATCAAGCATATTTACTATGTGTCCTAATAATTCTGTTTCAATTGATGAATTGAGAGTCATAACATCGCTAAGCAAACGATTTATTTTGTTTGTTTTGTAGATTAGATATTCTCGCCAATTTGAAAATATATTTATTTGAAACTCTACAACAGGTGAGTTAGGATTTATTTTTTCACATGCCAGTTTTACCATTTCTTCCGTTATATCTAAATTCTTTTTATCTATGTCTAATCTTTCAGAGAGCCAAGACAATTCATTAAAAACTGTCACCAATTTATTATGAATAAATTTATTGGTTTTAACATTTCTATTTTCTTTAGGTATATGTTGATTAATTAAAAAGAAAATTGATGTTGCAACTATTGAATAACAAATTTTTAAATATATATCACCAATAACATAAAAGGAGTGATAAGGAGCATTATAATTTTTAAATACAATTTCTATGAGAAGAACAGAGGATAATGAAATTAAGAAAATAAATTTTATTTCTTTTCTTACTGATTTAAGTTTATGTATAAAGTTTATTGATTTTCTTTTTTTTTTCATTTGTTCTTAGAAGTTTATTTTTATTCACAGCCACTAGGGTTTAGCCTTTATAGCTGTTTTTTATCAAAATATTGTTTTTGGCTAAGATAAAATTTTCATGCGAAACTTTAATATGAATTTACAATATAACTAGCAATGATATTATTAACGATGATAGGGCTAATTATAAGTTGACAGGGTTAATTTTGACAATTCTAAGATATGCATTGATTTCATCTTCAATCCTATCTTGTAAATTATTTACAATCATCTTAAAAAGTTTTAGTGCATCCTTGTCTTTTATTTCAAAGTCCATTGACCATGCTTGTTCATACACCGAATTTAAAATAAAGTCGTTTAAAATAGCTTTACAATGTTGAAGGTGAAAATTTAAAATATCATTTTCAATTACATCGTGTGGGTAAAAATGTTGGTCTAGTACGGGACGTGAGAATAAATCTACTTTGAAATATTCAATGAAATTATCATAATCTAAGCCCTTAAAATTATCCATATTTTAAATTTTTAGGATTATAAATATAACGATTTAATGATTATAGTCACGATAATAATTCTCATCCAAAAACATGTACTCAAAGAGTAGTTTGTTTTTAAGTGATTTTAAGCCGTTTTAAGCCGTTTAAACAAACAAGACTTGTTGTATACGCAAAACAAGGTATATGATGCTTAAAAATACTTTAAATAAAGAATTAAGAAGGCTTTTGTGAACTTTACTCAATGTGATTCAAAAAAACCGCTTAGTTGGATTTTCTAAAAATTTCCGTTTGTGATGTGACAAATACAAATGGAGTTGAGGTTTTATATTTTTCATCTAATAAACAGGCTTACATCACATCTTTAGAAATCTCATTTATTACATAACTTAATATAAATAACTCTTTAATAAAACACTTATAAATACCTTGTTTAAACTAACCTGTTTTTTTTTTTTTTGGCTTTGTTTCTATCTACTGAGTGGAGTGTAGAGATAGTGTTGATTATCAGGTAGTTACAAAGCAGGTGTTTTTTGTTGTTTTTACAGTTAATATTGTAGTTAAATTTTGCACACACACACACTTATTAAGAGATGATTTTTTTGATTAATAATATTTCTAAGCAGTGGCTTTATGAAGTTATACTATTAAAAGAACCACTTTGAAACTACTGAGATGATAAATGACTTATGTGAAGGATCATAATTTAAGATTTATAGAGACAAAACGTTAAATAAAGTGTTCTGCTTCAATTCACCAATAAGACCAATACTCCAGTATATGTGTTTTTAATGTTAATCATTGGTAATCATTAGTTAAGCTTTTTTAAAAGTACAGAGCGATTATGTGGGACAAATCAAACTTACTTAGTGTGTGTGTCATTTTTGAGCTATAGTTTAAAATTAATATGATTTTTTACTAAGTTTAAACGTATTCATTAGGATTGTGTTGTATCAAAAACTACTAGTCTATTTTTGATAGTATTGAAATAAAAAAAAACTATATTTGTACTATAAAAATAAAGACGACATGATTACAACGGCAAAATATATTAGAATTTCTACTAGTGGACAAAATGAGTCTAGGCAGAAGGATTCTTCAACACTCGAATATTTTGATGTCATTTCAGGTATAGTTCCATTTACAGAAAGACCGCAAGCAAAAAGATTACTAGAAGATGTTAGAAGCGGTGCGATTAAAACCATTATAGTTCATTCAGTTGACAGATTAGGTAGAAATGCTTATGATATTCAATCTACTATGGAATTGCTAAATAAAGAAGATGTGAATTTGATTGTTGAGAACCTTGGGTTACATTCAAGGATCGACGACAAGCCAAATCCCATTTTTAAAATGATATGTGATTTACTTGCAAACGTATCGCAAATTGAAAGAGAATCTATCAAAGAGCGTATATCAGAAGGTATTGCAATAGCAAAGATTAAAGGAAAGTATAAAGGGAGAGTTAAAGGTATTACAGAGACAAACGAGGATTTCTTAAGTAAATACAAAGGGGAAATTAAATACATTAAAAATGAATCTTTCTCATTAAGTCAATTGAAAAAAATGACAAATCTTTCTATAAATACAATTAGGAAAATAAAGACAATGATTTAAAATACCATAAAAAAAGGTTAATCATAATAGATTAACCTTTTGGTGTGTCGTCTTTTCAGGCGTATGTGCTTTTAAGATTTATCAAAAGTATTTTTATTGTCATCAATCTTTTCTTAAATCTAATACTAAGTCGGATTCTTTAATAATGTATTGGGGTGCATAGGTCATACTGGCAATTTTTATTTTGAATTCTTTGTGTGTTAAATTATCTAAAATGATTACTTGCATTTTCCAATCTATATCAGCCTTTGGTTCATACATTTTATCTATTGCTCTCACTATTTCAGAATAACTTTTTGCCTGCTTTAACATATCTTTTCCAACTGCTTCATTACCTCCGACAAAATTTGACATTTTTGTAGCGGTGCTAATTGGAGCATTTACCCTACCGACTTTTAAAATTTTAATGTCTGTAAATCCGTATTTAATAAGTTTTTTTGGAACTCTTTCTTTTATTGCATTCACTACTACTGATGAAAATGATGTAGTATCTATACTTTGAAGGTATTCTCCTAGGTAAGTTTCTTTTACTTTTAACACTTTTTCTCCTGTAGTTGGAGCTACTTGGGCATTCAGACCGAATGTTGATGTTAATACTAATACGGTAATAATTCCTTTTAAATTTCTCATTTCTATTATTGGTTATTGATTGTTAATGTTTTTTTTTGATATTGAAAATGGTATAGTTTACATGTTGACATATGTGTTTACTCAAGGGATAAAGATATGAACTATTATTGGTAAATTATGCCAAACGAATCAATAATAATCGATTTTTACGTTAAGCGATTCGGAATCAACTTAAAGAGAATTAGAGAATCGAGAAACATGACCCAATTTGATTTAGCAACTGCTATGAATGATTTGGGGTCTGAGTCGTTTATTGATAAAACAACAATTTCTAGAATTGAAAATGGGCGAACTAATATAACTTTAACTAATTCAATAAAACTTTCTTTAGCGCTTAAAATAGATTTAAAAGAACTTTTTGATTTCTAACTACAAAAAGATTGTTAATAAATGATTCTTAGGTGTTTATAGAATGTCAGTTTGGGAGGTGGTTTTTTGTATAATCGTCAATCATCATTTCTAAATCATCATCACTAATAGGGTGTCTAAACGGAAGTCCTTCGTTGAGGTATCGCTCATTTATTGGTTTTCTTGCTTCCCAACCGAGTTTTATTGGATTAGGTTTAGCAAGATCGTATTCTGACCATCCAAAAATTTTTATTGAAACTTCTTCTTTTTCAATAGTAACATGACTAATAATCTCTTTGATCTCATTTTTAAATAGCTCTAGGTCTTCGCTAAAATGTTTAATGTCTGTTTTTAGTGCATTTTCAGAAGTTTTAATGACTTGATTAAGTTTAGTATTGATCTGATTGTATTCTTCTATTTGTTTGCTTGTTTCAGATTTTATTTCATTATAGTCTTCTTTTGTGTACTCTAAATCGAGATAAAGATCTCTTGCTCTTTTTTGTCTGTTTTCAAGTTTTTCAATTTCTTTGTTATTTACATCAATCTTAGCTTTATATGATAATATATGCAATTTAAAGTTTTCGCGTACTTGTTCATCCTTTGTTTTTTGTGCATGTCTTTCAACAATTCGACGTATCATTCTAAACAGCCACGGTCTATTAATAGAATTCTTACATGTTTCGTCCTTGCAAATAAAAGAATCGATTCTTCCTTGAGGGATGACTTTCTGATGCATTATTGCCCCGCATACGCAATTAATTTTTCCTTTTATAATGTTGGTATGTACCTTTGTTCTACTTCCAAATTTGCTTCTGCTATCAATGGAATCATTAGCTGTTTGCCATAAATCTGTTGAAACAATTGCAGGAACTACTAAATCTAAGTCGTTGTACTTTCTTATCCCTCTGTGAAACGAGTTTCTGATTATTCCCGTTAGTGTTCCAATTGCTATTTTTCTCCCAAACTCTGATTCGATCAATGTAGAAATATTTCGCATACCAAGGTCTTTTCCTGCGAGTTCAAATATCCTTCGAATCATTGGTGCTTCAACCTCATCAATCATAGGAGTGCCGTCTTCTCCTTTTTTATAACCAATTATTTTTCCACCGAAAGCTAAGTTCTTGCGTGCTCGCGACATTTTTCCTGAACTTATTCTTGAGCCAAGTAGTCGTGTTTCATTAGATGACATTACACCTAGCATTGAAATCATCATATCACTTGCAAATGATCGTTTGCCAGTATCATCAAGAGTTGATATATTTAAGTCTTTAATGTGAATATTAATTCCTTTATCGATGTAATGCTCAACGACATTTTGAATATCATTATTTTTTCGTCCAAGTCGAGAAATTTCTAAAACTAAAATATTTTTTACATCTCCATTAAGTTGGAGATATTTTTTCATCTCATTAAATCCGAATCTTTCATCAGTTTTGGTCTTTGTCGCGCTGATTTTATCCTCAAATATTTCAACTAAATTTAATTTTTTTTTAGAAGCAAATTCTTTAATATCGTCGTATTGTCTTTCTAAAGATTGTTCTTGTGTACTTACTCTGAGATATGCGACTGCTTTCATCTATTAATATTTTCTGTAAAAGTATAAAATAACAATGAACTATATATGATAATTAGTAATTAAAGTAGCCAGAACTATCGCCGACTTAGAAGCGGCTCCCAATATTATTTCTTCTCATATCGCCGAAGCAATTCAGTATAGAAGTTTAGACCGAGATGGTTGGTTGGGATAAAAAAAGAGCAACTTGTTAGAGTTGCTCTTTTAAATATATTGAGTAAAAGGAGTAATTATGCAACTACTTCTTTAGGTTCTTTAACCTCTTTACGCTCTAATAAAGCCATGTAAAAACCATCAAAACCAGACTCAGAAGCCAATATTTTGTGATCTTTTACAAAAGTAAACTGTTTACCAATTTCTGTTTTTAAGAATTTCTCTACCTGTTCTTGATTTTCAGAAGGTAAAATAGAACACGTAGCATAAACTAATTTACCACCTGGTTTTACAATCTTAGAGTAACTTTCTAAAACTTCAGCTTGAACTTTACGAATGTTATCGATAAATTCAGGCTTCAATTTCCATTTAGCATCAGGGTTTCTTTTTAAAACACCTAAACCACTACATGGAGCATCGATTAAAACTCTATCCGCTTTTTCATGTAATTTCTTAATTACCTTCGTAGAGTCAATAATACGGTATTCGATATTAAAAGCACCATTACGTTTTGCTCTAAGCTTTAATTGCTTCAATTTACTTTCGTATAAATCCATAGCAATTAACTGCCCTTTGTTTTCCATCAAAGAAGCAATATGCAACGTTTTTCCACCAGCACCAGCACAAGTGTCAACAACGCGCATTCCTGGTTTTACATCTAGAAAAGCGGCTACACGTTGTGAGTTAGCATCTTGAACCTCAAAGAAACCTTGTTTAAAAGCATCAGTTAAGAATACATTGGCTCTTTCTTTTAGAACTAAAGCATCTGGTTGCTCTTTTAAAAATTCAGTTTCAATATTTAAGTCCATTAAGATAGCTCTTAATTTCTCTTTAGTCGTTTTTAGAGTATTTACTCTAAGTATAACTTTAGCAGGTTGGTTTTGAGCAGCAATTTCTGTAGCCCAAAGTTTCTCGCCTAATTCTTTAACTCCTAATTCATCCATCCAATCAGGGATAGATTCTTTAATAGCTCTAATTTTAGAAAGTTCGTCAAAACGACCTTTTATTTTTCTTTCAGGAACACCTTCCAGTTGGCGCCAATCAGGAATTGGATATCCTCTTAACACAGCCCATACCGAAAATATTCTCCAAAGGTTGTCTCTGTCAAAAGGTTCTTTAACTTCAGCAATCTCACTGTATAATCTTTTCCAACGAACTATTTCGTATATCGTTTCTGCGACAAATTTCCTGTCAGAACTTCCCCAACGCTTGTCTTTTTTTAATGCTCTTGCAACCACTTTATCTGCATATTCGCCTTCATTGAATATAGCATTTAAAGAATCGATGGTCGTATAAACTAAATTTCTATGTAATCTCATTTTAAATAATTGAGCTGCAAAGGTACTATTAATTGGTTGAAAGTTAAATTTTTAATTTTGAATGTTCATTTTATATTTTCAATCTAAAAAAAAACACTCTTTTAAGAATTAAAAGAGTGTTTTGTAACTATTTAGCAAGGCTTAATGAACCCTTGTTAAACCTATGTTTTCTGGAGCATGAAGGACCATTGGGAATTTTTCAATTTTCACAGAACTGCTGTCTAAGCCAAAAGCGCGTTCTTCAGAAAGACTTAACTTTTTGATAAAGAAATAGGAGTTCATGATAATATTTTCATGCCATCTTAGATCATTGTCGTTAGATAAGAATTTCTCAGATAATACAAATTTGAAATCTCCAATGATATTATTTTTATTCAATGATTCATATCGGCTTGTAATATCAACTTCCCCTTTTTTCACCATATCACGAATAACTTCTCTAAACATAAGGTTGATTTTGGTAGGTTCTCTAAATCCTAAATTAAAATCAACTCTATAAATATCGTCTTTTGCAATTTCAGTGACTTTATATTGAGTTTTGTATGGTTCAGTCAAAATATTTACGTGAACAAACCAATAGATATCAGCTCTTTTTGGACGCTTTTGTAAAATAGAATAAATAACTTTTTCTTCCAATTCATCTACACGACTAGCATTAGTCATATAAACTAAATGTGTAGCATATTTAGGAATAGTTAAGTCTTCGCTTAATTCCATTAGTACTTTTTTATAGTCTTCAATTTTGATAACCTTAGTGTAATTTTTATTGATTTTCTTAGCCAAGAACCAAATCGTCATGATAAGAATAAGGGCAGATGCAATAATTAATGTTACGTATCCACCTTCTGCAAACTTAGTTACATTGGCAATTAAGAAACTAATCTCGATAGCTAGGTATATTGTAATTAAAGGAACCATAAAGTATAATTTTACTCGTTTCATAATCAAGTAAAAATTAAGTAAAATAGTAGTCATGATCATACATAAAACAATTGCTAAGCCATACGCATGTTCCATTTTTCCTGATTCTTCAAAATGCAATACGATTCCAACGCAACCAAAGAATAATAACCAGTTGATAGAAGGAATATATAATTGTCCCTTAACTTCTGTAGGATACTTTATTTTTACTTTAGGCCAGAAGTTCAATCGCATAGCTTCATTTATTAATGTAAATGAACCACTAATAAGCGCTTGAGAAGCAATTACTGCAGCAAGAGTTGCTATAACAATTCCGATAGGTTGAAACCAATCAGCCATGATTAAATAAAATGGATTTCCATTTCCGCCTAAACCTTGTAAAGTTTGGCCTTCATGATGAATAAGAAATGCTGCTTGTCCAAAATAGTTTAAAACCAATGCCGATTTAACAAATATCCAGCTTATACGAATGTTTTTTCTTCCACAGTGACCCATATCAGAGTATAAAGCCTCAGCTCCAGTTGTACATAAAAATACAAAACCTAATACGAAGAAACCATCAGGATGTATAGAAAGTAAGTGATAAGCATAATAAGGATTTATTGCTTTAAATACTTCAGGATGATGTACAATTTGTATTACTCCCAAAACACCTAGCATGGTAAACCAAATAAGCATCATTGGAGCAAAAAATTTACCCACTAACTTAGTTCCGAATTGCTGTATCGTAAATAAAACAAATAAGATTGCTATAACGATAGGAACAGTATTAATACTAGGGTAATACGTTTTAATACCTTCTATTGCTGAAGAAACAGAAATTGGTGGTGTAATAATACCATCGGCTAGTAAGGCACTTCCCCCAATAATGGCGGGAACAATCAACCATTTAATCTTTGTTTTTTTAACCAAAGCGTATAAAGCAAAAATTCCGCCTTCACCGTGATTATCAGCGCTTAATGTGATGAGTACGTATTTTATAGTTGTTTGAAGTGTTAATGTCCAAAAAACACATGAAATACCACCTAAAACAATGTCAGCATCGATTACATGTTTGCCAAGTATGGCTTTCATTACATATAAAGGAGAGGTTCCTATATCACCATATATAATTCCTAAAGTGATTAATAAACCTCCGAAAGTTAACTTACTATGTAAGTTCTTGTGTGATGCGCTCATTTAATTTTTAATTTTATAAAAGTCGCGTCAAATTTACTGTTTTAAAACAAATTAACATCAAATTATGAGTAATAAAGATAAAAAAAACACGATGGTTAAATCGTGTTTTTATTTTAATCAGCTAAGTGTAATAAAATTAGCCTCTTCGGTTGCCGCCTCTTTCAGAAGAGCTGCTTTCTCTTGGGTTAGAATTACCTCTGGAAGCCGAATTTGATCTCTGATCATTAGAGCCTTGTGGGCTTGATTGTCTAGCTGAGCTAGTTCTGTTTTCAGAGTTACCTCTTGAACTTTCTGTTCTCTGAGACGAATAATCTCTAGAAGAATTCCCTCTGTTTTGACTGTAATCTCTAGTAGTCTCTGTTCTTTGCGGTGGTGTTGCTACAGTAGAACTTGGTCTGTTTTGAGTATAGTCTCTAGTCGTTTCAGTTCTTTGAGTAGCATTCCCTCTATTATAATCTCTAGAAGAAGTATTTGTTCTATCTACAGACGTTCCCGTTGAGTTTGATCTATTTTGAGAATAATCACGAGTAGTTGGTCTTACTGTAGTATTATTTTCTCTAGAAGAATTTGTTCTGTTTTGAGAGTAATCTCTATTAGTTGATGCCGTTCTATCAGTTACTCTGTTAGTATTAGAGTAAGTATTGTTTCTTCTGTTTGTTTCTCTGCTGGCAACACGTCTTTGATCCAGTTCATATCTATTGTTTACATTATTGTTACGTTGACTAAATCCGTTGTTAGGATTACGTCTTTCATATCCATAAGAACGATTTGAATTGTATATTACAACTGCTACACTACTTCTTCTATGGTTTACATAGTTGTAATGGTTGTTTACGTTAATACAAATATTAATATTGCTTCTGTATCTGTAAATAGGGTAAGGTCTCCATGCAGTATAATAAGTTGGATAGTAATTCCATCTCCAGCTTGAATAATAAGGACGGTAATTGGTTACCCAAAACGATGTGTAAATTACAGGGGTAACTGTATATACAGGCTCGTAGATATAATTTTGACCATAAATAAAGTCGTTTCCAACAACCTGAATGTGGACTTTATTAAAAGAGTCTCTCTCTAAATCAATTGTTGCTATATCTTGATAAATATCTTGGTCGAGTACAGCTTGAATGATGACAACGTGAGTTCTGTTTTCAACTTTTTCGATTACACGCAAATAATCTACTTGATTATCATTGTTTAAGTCAAGGTTTGATATTTGGTATTTTGGTTCGTTTAATCTTCTTTCAAAATCTTGAAGATTTGAAGATTCTCCAAAAATAGAGGCTACAGCTCTTAAATCTAAATTATCACTAATATCAGAATTTTTAGCATATACAGTAGCTCCAGCTTGAGCTTGCATTGTAGCAAACCCTAAAGTAAGTAGGCCTATTAAAAGTAATTTAGTTTTCATAACGTATCGTATTGTGATTGTTGTTTTGAATTATCCAATTACTGTGCCATAAAAAAAATTAGCGTTTTGATTTTATATAAATAATTGTATTTTAGCATAAAATATATTAAGAATATGATGAAGAAATTGGCTCTCTTTTTAAGTTTTTATAGTTTGGTTATGCATTGTCAGACAGTAGATTATAAAGTAATTGATGAAGGGTTTAAGTCGGTAGTGATCGATACGTTATTTAAAGATAAAATAAGTATTAGAGCAATAGCAATCGATAAAAATAAAGTATGGTTTGGAGCTGATAATTCACGATTTGGATATTATGATTTAAAGGGTAAAGAAAAATATGTAGAGTATATTTATAGAGATACTTTAAAATTAGAGTTTAGGAGTATAGCGCAAACTGCAAAAGATATTTTTGTATTAAGTGTAGCAAATCCAGCTTTGCTTTATCAGGTATCTAAGAAAACCAAAATAACTAAATTGGTTTATAAGGAGGTTAATGATAAAGTGTTTTATGATAGTATGCAATTTTGGAATGATAAAGAAGGGATTGCCCTGGGAGATCCTACCGAAGATAGCTTTTCAATATTAATAACACGTGACGGAGGTAATACATGGGCAAAGTTATTGGCAGATCAGTTGCCTACTATGGCCAATGGTGAAGGTGCATTTGCAGCAAGTAATACTAATATTGTTATAAAAGGAAAATATACTTGGCTTGTTTCTGGAGGAAAAAGAGCGCGAGTTTTTTATTCAAGTGATAAAGGAAGAACTTGGAAAGTTGCAGAGACTCCCATTGTACAAGGAAAAACAATGACAGGGATTTTTACAGCCGATTTTTATGATTCTAAAAATGGCTTTATTGCTGGCGGTGATTATGAAACTCCAGAGCAAAATTTTGATAATAAAGCAATTACTACAGATGGTGGGAAAACATGGAGTTTAATTGCTCAGAACACTGGTTTTGGTTATGCTTCTTGTGTCCAGTATGTGCCGAAAAGTAAGGGAAAAGGGCTTGTTGTAATTGGAGCTTTAGGTTTGTATTACTCAGCAGATGGAGGGAATACTTGGAAGCAATTGTCTACAGATCCTAGTTTATTTACAATACGTTTTATAAATTCAAATACTGCAATTGCTGCGGGATATAATAAGATGGTGCAAATCCACTTTAAAAAATGAGAACCCTAAATAATAAAGTAATTATTATAAAGGGTTCTCCGCTGTTGTTATTTTTAAGTAGGATTTAGTTTTTACCTGCTTTATCTCGATATTGATGTAATAGTTTGCGATTAAAGTCATCTTCTGATTTTCGAAGGATTATGATTTTTTTCGCAGGAAGAATTTTCTTCAAGTTAGTTGTGTATTTTTTGCGCAAGAGATATAACTCTTCATCTGTGTTTTCGATTTGGGAAAGAAGTGTGGCAGCTTCTTTTTCAGTCATGTTTTTTAAGGTCTCCTCAGTTAACTTTCTCGTGTATGCTTTCATTTTTTGATGCCTCAATTCATATTGTTTGTCATCATATGCGTTGTATATCGGCCAGAATTTTTCTGATTCAGCCGAAGTCAAGTCTAATTCGGTTGTGAGGAAAGAAACTTTATATGCTTTTATTTTCTCTCTCTTTTCGTCCATTTTCTCATTCTGAGCATAAAAAGGAAGAGTGATTAAGAATATAAATATCGGAAGTATGTTTTTAATTTTCATCTGCATTATGTTTAATGTAATTGTATTTTTATTCTAAAATTAGATGTTCAATATTGGGGTTCGATGCAAGGAGATCTTCTAGAGTATCATCTCCTAAAGCAATATTTTGATCTAAACTTTTAATATCGTTTGTGTCTAGTTCATGAATTAGATCATATTGATTTAAATTAGATTGATAGGATAAATAGGTTTCTAAGGTCGCCTCGTCAAGCTCTTTAGATTTTGTTGCATATTTATATACGACAGGAACGGTTAAAGCAATGATAAGAACTGCGGCAATTGCAATAAGTGCTTTTTTATTCCTAGCAAATAAAGAAATTGTTTTAGGTTCGTTTTGAGGTAATTTCTCTAATAAATTCACAGAGAAATTTTCAAAGTAATGCTCCGGAGTTCTAAATCCAGTTTCTATTTTAGGCTCGTTTTCTAATTTAAATTCTTTCATGATATATGTAAGACTATATTACTTGTAAAAGGTTTAATTGGATATAACATAAGCTTCTATTTTTTTTACCGCATGATGATAAGATGCTTTTAATGCTCCAACGGAAGTGCCTAGTATTTCAGCTATTTCTTCATATTTTAATTCTTCAAAATATTTCATTTTAAAAACCAATTGTTGTTTTTCAGGAAGTAAAACGATTGCTTTTTGTAGTTTTATCTGAATCTCATTTCCATCAAAATAAGTGTCAGCTTGCAGATTATCAATAGTTTTATTTTGTAGTTCTTCGGAGGTTATTCCGCTTAATTTTGCCTTTTGAGTTAAGAAAGTTAAGGCTTCATTGGTTGCAATGCGATATACCCATGAAAATAGTTTGCTATCTCCTTTAAATTTATTTAGATGTCGAAATACCTTCACAAATGTATTTTGTAAAACATCGTGAGCGTCATCATGATCCAAAACAATATTTCGGATATGACCATATAGTGGTTTTTGGTAATTAGATACGAGCTTTTGAAACGCTATATTTTGCGTCTTCGGGTTTAATAATTCTTGTATAAATACCTTTTCGTCTGTCAACTTTATAAATTATATAAGTTAGAATAGAATTATTCGAAAAGGTTTAATGTCCGTTTCGGGTTTTTAAAATTCAGATTCCTCTTCTTTTGCAACAGGAGGAGTATGAGTTGGAGTAGTTTCTACTCTTGGAGTACGAACTACAGGTGGTTCAACAGGAACGACCTTCGGTTTTACTGGATAATAAATCTCAGTAACCCATTTTGAAGGATTCGCAATTTCAAATTTACTTACGGAGTAAATTTCAAGATGTGACCAATTAAGATCAGGAGATAATTTTTGATTATTTATATAGGCAGTAGCTTTTTCAATAGCTTGTTTGGTGTGTGAGTAGTCTCCTTTTAAAGTTGTTTTCACAGCTTCGAATGGTTCTAATTTTCCTGTTGAAATATCACTTCCAGCGCTAGTAAAAATTTCTTTTTTGATAGGTAGGCAGATCGAAATTTTTGCTAATCCATTTGTTGTGTCGTAAGTGTGGTATAGGACAAAAGGTTTTCCGTTGATTTCAATGCCATTAGCTTCGCAAAATGAAATTAATTGAGGAGCAACAACTCTAACGTTTTTAGTGATTTTTGAAATCTCACTTGTAAATGTTTGACTAATGTAAAAGGTTTCTGGTTTTTTTACAACTCCATCAACTTTGATGTCAAAGGTATTGGTTTCATAAACCAATATTTTATCTAAGTTGGCCAGACTTTTTTCGTACATAGTACCAATAACTTTATCTGCTCCACCATGAAGTGCTGAATATATTTTGAAAAGAAAGCTCATCGTTCCTTTAGATTTCCATGTAACTTTTGTGCCTCCAAGAGTATCTTTAAAAACCCATGAAACATCTGCTAAACTACCGTCGAAATTCATTTTTTGATTAATACTTTGCGTATCGGTTACAGCTGTAGTTTTAATATCTCCATTACCGTCATTTCCTTTCCACGAAAATGAAGCGTTTAATCCAGAGGTGTTTTGAGGATATACAAATTGGGTTGTAGGATCTTCAACAATCCAAGAGCTAAAATCAGCCCAGTTTCTGTAGTCATTTACGAAATTAAATAAAGGAGCACGTTGTATCTTTATAACTTTACTTCTCTCAACTGTGAAATCACCTTTTTGAGTAGCTACAAATACGGTTAATGAGACTAAACTTAATAGTAATAGTAGGAATATATATTTTAAAATTCTCATAGTATCTTGGTTGTTTACAGGTGTAAAGTTATAAATTTTATTAATATTCGATAGAGAATATTAAAAGGCCAAAACTAGGTCTTTTTTGTTAGTTTTTTCACTTTCCGAATAGTTTTATAAAAAATATTTGAAGGAAAAATGATTAAGCAATATAAATAAAATTGGCTTTTAAAAAGTACTCAAAAGTAATATTAACGTTGTTTTTTATATTTTTTTTAAAGAAAATGTATCTTTGATGGATAATAACAATTTTATAAACTAAATATCATTAATAATGAAATTACTTAAAGCTGCAGGAATTTTTATGATTGCTGGTGTTTCGGTTATTTGTAACGCACAGGTTGCTAATACATCTAAGCTGAAAACAAACAATGATAAGCCTTTTGATTTTACAGTAGAGCAATTTGCCGACATTAAAGTACTACGTTATCAAATACCAGGTTGGGAGAATTTAACGCTCAAAGAACAAGAATTAGTATATTATCTTACGCAAGCAGGAACTGCTGGACGTGACATAATGTGGGATCAGAACTATAAGAATAATCTAAAAATCAGAAAAGCACTTGAGCAAGTTTATGTAAGTTATAAAGGGGATAAAAAAAGTTCTGACTGGAAAAATTTTGAAATTTATCTTAAGCGAGTATGGTTTTCTAACGGTATCCACCATCATTACTCTAATGAGAAGATTAAGCCTGATTTCTCAAAAGAATATTTTGAAGGTCTGTTAAAAGCTACAAAAACTAAATTGGCAGCAGACGTTACGGCTATTTTGTTTGATGATGTAGATAGTAAAAAAGTAAATCTTGATGAGTCTAAAGGTTTGTTAGCTGGTTCTGCAATTAATTTTTATGAAAAAGGAATAACATTAGAAGAAGCGGAAGATTTTTATAAAAAACAAACAAGTCCAGATCCAAAGAAACCTATTTCTTATGGATTGAATTCTAAATTGGTTAAAAACTCAAAAGGACAATTAGAAGAAAAAGTTTGGAAAAGCGGTGGAATGTATGGAGCAGCAATTGACAAAATTATCTTTTGGTTAGAAAAAGCTAAAACGGTAGCCGAAAATAAAAAACAAGGAGATGCAATTGGATTGTTAATCGAATATTATAGAACTGGAAGTTTAAAAACTTGGGATGATTATAATATTGCTTGGTTGCACGCTACAGAAGGAAATATTGATTATATAAGTGGTTTTATTGAAGTGTATAATGATCCATTAGGATATAGAGGTTCTTATGAAGGAGTTGTGCAGATTAAAGATTTTGATATGTCGGCTAAAATGCAAGTAATATCAAAAAATGCACAGTGGTTTGAAGATAATTCTCCATTAATGGATGCTCATAAAAAGAAAAATGTTGTTGGGGTTTCATATAAAACGGTTATCGTTGCAGGAGAGTCAGGTGATGCTTCTCCAAGTACGCCAATTGGTGTAAATCTTCCTAATGCGGATTGGATTCGTGCAGAACATGGCTCAAAATCAGTTTCATTAGGAAATATTATCGATGCTTATTCTCAATCAGGCGGTAGCGGTAAATTACAAGAATTTGCTAATGATGAAGAAGAAATTGCATTGGCGAAAAAATACGGAGAACTAGGGGATAAATTACATACTGCTTTGCATGAAGTTGTAGGTCATGCTTCTGGGCAAATAAATGAAGGTGTTGGAACACCAAAAGAAACCTTGAAAAGTTATGCTTCGACTCTTGAAGAAGGTAGAGCTGATTTAGTTGGTTTGTACTACTTATACAATCCAAAATTACAAGAAATAGGATTAGTTGATGATTGGAAAAAAGTTGGAATGGAATCGTATGATAGTTATATCCGTAACGGATTAATGACTCAATTGGTTCGTTTGGACCTAGGAGCAAACATCGAAGAAGCTCACATGAGAAACCGTCAATGGGTAAGTGCTTGGGTTTTTGAAAAAGGAAAGAAAGACAATGTAATCGAAAAAATTACTCGTAACGGTAAAACGTATTTTAATATTACTGATTACGATAAATTACATGATTTATTCGGACAGTTATTGCGTGAAGTACAGCGTATAAAATCTGAAGGAGATTATAATGCAGGAAAAGCTTTGGTAGAAAATTATGGTGTAAAAGTAGATCAAAAAATACATGCTGAGGTTTTAGAACGTAATAAGCAATTTCCATCAGCGCCATACAGCGGATTTGTTAATCCTGTTTTGGAGCCTAAGTTAGATGCAAAAGGAAAGATTATTTCTATAGAAGTAAAACAACCTAAAACTTTTGCTGAGCAAATGTTGAATTACTCTAAAAACTTTGGTTTCTTGCCTTTAGAAAACTAATAAGTATATCTAAATAATAAAAATGCCCGCTTATTTAGCGGGCATTTTTTATGAAATATATTATCGTTTGAAGAATATTTTTATCAAAAATAGAATAATGATAAATGCTATGAAAACTAACAAAACTTTATAGTTTCCTTTATAGAATATTTTGTGAAGGCCTACATCTTTTCTGTAAGCAAATATCATTGCGATAACAAAAGCGATAAAAAAACACAATGCAAATATTAATTGTCCCTGACTAAACATAAGTTTAAATTTTTTGTGGCAAATTTAGGCAATAGTTTAAGAATAGTTGTTAATTTAGTTTATCATTTAATTAAATATAATTATGCAAAAACAAATTGATGCAGTGAAGGAATTTCATACTGCTTTTAAAATTGGACATAGCGAATCACCAATTGCAGATTTGGGAGAGACAAAAAATATACTTCGTTACAATTTGATGAAAGAAGAAAATGAAGAATATCTTGAGGCAGTTAAAAATAATGATTTAGTAGAGATTGCCGATGCTTTAGGAGATATGATGTATATTCTGTGTGGAACAATTATTGAACATGGTTTACAAGGAAAAATTGAAGCTGTTTTTGATGAAATTCAACAAAGCAATATGAGTAAGCTAGGAGAGGATGGACAGCCTATATATCGTGAAGATGGAAAAGTAATGAAGGGGCCAAATTATTTTAAACCTGATTTTTCTAAGATTTTAAAATAATAACTACTATTTAGTTATAAAGAAGGATAACACGAATTTCACGAATTTACACCAATTAAATGAGCCTTATTTTAAAAGCTCAAATTAGTGCTAATTAGTGAAATTTGTGTTTTGTATTTTAGCTTTTAAAACTATTATCCTTTTAATATTGTTTGATTTGGACGCAGGAAACATTTCTGATTGTAATTTTTTTGCCTACTTTTTTCAATAATCCAGTTTCTTTATCTCTTTTAAATACAATAACATTCCCGTTACCAGTATTGGTTGCAATTAAAAAACTTCCAGATGGATTTAATGCAAACACTCTTGGGTGTTCTCCTAGAGTCGATTGATAACCAATGTTTTTTAATATGCCATCTTCGGTAATAGAAAAAATAGCAATATTGTTTTCTAGTCCTCTATTAGATGCATACAAGAACTTTCCGTCTGGCGAAATGTGAATGTCTGAGCTTTCAAAATTATTTTTTAATGTTTCAGGATGTGTATTTATCCTCTGGAAGGCATCTAGTTTTCCGTTTATATATTTGTACGCGCTAATAGTTCCTGAAAGTTCTTCTATACAATATCCAAATTTTCCGTTAGGATGAAAAGTAAAATGTCTTGGACCGCTTCCAAGAGGAGCCTTCTCAAAAGGGTTTTCGGTAGTTTGTAAAGGTTGACTTTGATTAGAATCAAATTGGTAACATCTTATTTTATCTGCGCCTAAATCTGGAAAAAAGATATAATCATAATTAGGAGAGAATATTGTAGAGTGTATATGAGATCGGTCTTGTCTTTTTGGATTTACACTTCCTTCTGTATATTGAAAGTTTTGAGCAATTGGTTCTATTTTTCCATCTTCAGCAATTGGGAAAACCGAAACACTTCCTTCGGTATAATTGCCATTAATAAGCCATCTTCCGTTTTTATGAACTGTTACATAAACTGGATTTTCACCTCCACTTTTCTGGCTATTCATAAAATTAAGTGTTTTCTTTTCAGGATTGAACTCAAAACTACTTACGCTTCCAGCATCTGGAGTTTTACTTTCGGTACATGCATATAGATATTTTCCGTTAGGTGATAAGGTTAGAAAAGAAGGATTGGCAATATTTCTTACTGTAGTGATTTTTTTTAGCCTTCCGTTTATAGTGTCTAGTTGGTATACATAAATTCCGTTGGTAGTTTTATCCCAATTATACGAACCAAAAAAAACATAATTATCCTGTGAATAAAGATTGATACACGTGAGAATAGTAATTAAAAGAAAGGTTGTTTTCTTTTTAAATTTATTGGTTATCATTGGTTTTTTGTGAGTTAGGTTTAACAAAAAAAGGCGATTTTCATTAAGAAAATCGCCTTTAGTTATATAATGTAATGAATTATTTTACTTGAACAGTCCAGTTAAAAGTATCTTCAGCTAGTTTGTTTTGTATTCCTGTTAGTTTTTCTTTTAGAAGAGAAGCGTAAGAATCAGCTACTTTAGGTAATTCATGATATTCATCTTTGTATGAGAATCCTTTAATGACACTTACTACAGCAGCAGTACCTGCACCAAAAATTTCTTTTAATGATCCATCTTTTGCAGCTTCAACTAATTCAGAGGCTAATACAGAACGAACTTCTGTTTTTAATCCTTCTTTTTCTGCAATTGCAAGTAAACTTTTACGAGTAATTCCGTCTAGAATTCTTTCGCTTGTTGGAGCAGTTAATAAAGTATCATTGATTCTGAAGAATACATTCATTGTACCTGCTTCTTCAAGTTTAGTGTGAGTAGCATCATCAGTCCAGATTACTTGTTGGAATCCGTCTTTGTTGGCTAAATTTGTTGGGTAGAACTGTGCACCATAGTTACCAGCAGCTTTTGCAGCTCCGATACCACCATTTGCGGCTCTACTGTAATGCTCAGCAATAATAACTTTTACTTCTCCAGCGTAGTATGATTTTGCAGGTGAAAGCAAAATCATAAATTTATATTCATCAGATGGGTTTGCAACAACTCCAGCGCCAGTTGCAATCATAAACGGACGGATATACATACTACTTCCGTTTCCTCTTTTAACCCATTCAGCGTCTAATTTTAATAACTCATTTAATCCATCTAAGAAAATAGACTCAGGAATTTCCGGCATTGCCATTCTAACTGCAGAAGCATTAAAACGCTTGTGGTTTTCCTCAGGTCTAAAAAGCCAAATAGCATCTTTATCATCTTTATAAGCTTTCATTCCTTCAAAAATTGCTTGACCATAATGGAAGACTTTTGAAGAAGGATCCATTAAAATTGGAGCATAAGGCTTAATGACTGGTGTTTGCCATTCTCCATTTTTAAAATCACATTCAAATAAATGGTCTGTAAATACAGCACCAAAGCTTAAGTTTTCAAAGTCTACATCATTTATTTTAGATGAAGTTGCTTTAACTATTTCAATTTTGTTTGTTTGAGTTGTACTCATGATAAAGTGTGGTTTTTATGAACTTTAATCATTGCTTAAGATTGTAATCTAAAACATTGAAAAGATGTGAAATAAATTTTATTAATTGCAAAATTAAGTAATATATATATAATTTGACTGCTAAAATACTATTAATTATGGCATTTGATTGTGATTTATTTATTTTCTAAAAAAGTTAAAAAAACCAATAGATTTTATATGAAATTTTTGAAAAAACAACAGTTTTTTAAGGCTTTACGCATTTGTTTTGATTAAATTTGACTTCTAAATAATACAAAAACAGCAATAAACTGATTTATAAATAGTGAAAAGAGAAATAATTCAAACTCTAGATGGCTCAACGACAATTCATTTGGAAGAGTGGGGCGAATGTTATCATTCTAAACATGGAGCAATTCAAGAAGCAAAGCATGTCTTTATACAAAATGGGTTTTCGTTATTCGATGATAAGCCTATCTCAATATTAGAAATTGGTTTTGGAACTGGATTGAATGCCTTTATTACTTTTTTAGAAGCAAACAAAAAAGGACAAAGTATTAATTATGTTGGAGTAGAAGCATATCCAGTTGCAGCTAATGAAGTGCTTATGATGAATTATGTAACCGAATTAGGAGCTGACGAATATAATGGTGTGTTTAAAAACATGCATGAAATGAGTTGGGACGAAACAATTGCGCTTACTGATTTATTTGCATTAACTAAAAGAAAACAGTTTTTTCAGGAAATCGATGATGTTGCCGTTTTTGATTTAATTTATTTTGATGCTTTTGGCTATCCAGTACAACCAGAACTTTGGAGTACTGAAATATTTAGAAGAATGTATGCTGCTTTAAAGCCAAATGGTGTTCTTGTAACTTATGCCGCTCGAGGCGTTGTTAAAAGAAGTATGATTGAGGTAGGATTTACTGTTGAAAAATTAGCTGGGCCTCCAGGAAAAAGAGAGATGTTTAGGGCTCGTAAAGTGATGTAAATCAAACTATTTAGACTCGTTTTAAATTGATGTATTCGTATTTTTGCAAACGTATTCGCAAATAATAAAACAAAAAAATAAGTTAAAACAGGAGTACTTGATTAGAAATTGCTTATTTTTACTTCGAGTTATAAAATAAAGAGATAACCCCATAATCTTAATTTATTATGTCTAAAATAATGTTCGATTACACGAAATCAATACTCGAAAGAGTAAGTTTCAACCCGGTACTTTTCTTAAAAGAATTAGAGAAAGCTATCAAAACACTATTACCATACGAAATGGAACAATTGGAAGAGTGGTTATTAAAGTTTACAATCGGAAAGCCCGAATTAAAAGAATGTTTACTGATCGTTAAAGTATAGATAAACAAAAAAAGGAACCTAATTAGGTTCCTTTTTTTTATTTCTTCTGTATTGGACTTATTATCTGAACATTTTGAAAAACAATAGCTCCTTTTACAACACCAGCAATCGTGTTTCGTAAGGCATCAATGATTTGAATTTTTAATTCACTTTTTGGATAGATTAAACTTACTTCTCTGGCAGGTTTAGGTTCCTTAAAGTGACGTAGCTTTAATTTGTCTGTTTCTTTTAAATCTATTGTATGTAAATAAGGCAACAAAGTTGTGCCTAAACCCTCGTCTGCCAATTTTATAAGAGTTTCAAAACTACCGCTTTGTATCTGGAAAGCATTGTGCTCAACATCTGTACCGTTTTTGCAAAGATTTAAAATACCATCTCTAAAACAATGTCCATCTTGTAGAAGTAATATCTCGTTGATATTTAAATCAGATACTTCGATTTCTTCTTTTTGAAAAATAGAATGTTGCTCTGGGATATAAGCAACAAAAGGTTCAAAATAAAGAACGATCTCTTTTATTTTTTCATCTTCTAATGGCGTTACTGCAATTGCAGCATCAAGATGTCCATTTTTTAATTTGGTTATAATTTCGTCTGTATTAAGCTCTTCTATTAATAGCTTAACTTTTGGATATTTCTTGATAAAATTATTCAAGAACATTGGTAAAAGCGTAGGCATAACTGTTGGAATAATTCCTAATTTGAATTCGCCACCAATAAAACCTTTTTGTTGTTCGACTATATCTTTTATTCTATCGGCTTCATTAACAATGTTTTTGGCTTGATTTACGATCTTTTGGCCAATTTCAGTAAGTTGAATTGGTTTTTTGCTTCTGTCAAATATTAAGATGCTAAGTTCTTCTTCTATTTTTTGTATTTGCATACTAAGCGTAGGTTGAGTAACGAAGCATTTTTCGGCAGCGAGAGTAAAGTTCTTGTATTCAGCAACGGCTAAAACGTACTGTAGTTGAGTTATGGTCATTTTAATAGTATTTTCTGATGCAAAAATAAGAAAATATAATTTTTTTTTATGGCATTTTAGAAAAAGTTATTTTAAATTTACAATTAATAGAAATATAAAATTATTACACTATGAAAACTAATATTTTAGGATTACCAGTAAAAGAGTCAGAATTAATTGTTGAAGAATTAAATGTCTTACTATCAAATTTTCAAGTTTATTATCAGAACTTGCGAGGAATTCACTGGAATATTCGCGGAAAACGTTTTTTTGATTTACATGTAAAGTTTGAAGAATTATATACAGATGCTCAATTAAAGATTGATTTAATTGCTGAGAGAGTTCTTACATTAGGAGGAACACCATTACATACTTTTGAGGATTATATTAAAAATAATAAAATTGTAGTTGGAAAAAATATCTCGAATGATGAAAAAGCAATTCATTTAATTGTGGACTCATTAACAGATTTGCTGAAGATTGAAAGAGATATTTTGGTGAAATCAGATGAAATAAATGATGAAGGTACAAATTCGATGATGAGTGATTTTATCTCTGAGCAAGAGAAAACAATTTGGATGATGAAAGCATGGTTAGAAGAGGATTTGTAAAATCATGAAATAGAATAAATTAAAAAACCAGAACAGCATTACTTAGCTGTTCTGGTTTTTTTTGTTAATGTTAAATTTGTTTAAAATTTTCAGCTTAGTGTTTTGATTTTATCAGTTTAGCTCTACTTTTGCACTAATGAAAAAACTCGCTTACACATTATTAATCATTTTTATTGCTTTCTTATCGACGCCACCGATTGTGACGATGATTGAGAAAACATGTGATGTGTCTGCGTTTTATAGTTTTTCAGAAGAAGAACATTCACATAAAGAAGTCAAAGTTTATGTGTATCATCCATCATTTTATGGTGAGTTCAATTTACCTATGTTTGACAAATCAAATCTTATATTGTCAGAAAAATTATCTAAGCACGATAAAATTTCTGCAAGCATTTTTGCGCCTCCACCTAATTTGGCATAGTACATCTGGTTATATTTTTTTAAACATTTACTGTATTTTAAGTAGTACAGTAGGTATTTTATGAACATTTTTACTATTGTATTATGAAAAGAAAAGTAAATCTTTTTGCCAATCTTAAATCTGATTTTGCGTCAGGTTTAGTAGTTTTTTTAGTGGCTCTCCCATTGTGTTTAGGTATTGCAATGGCTTCTGGAGCTCCTCTGTTTTCTGGAATTATTTCTGGAATTATTGGAGGTATAGTTGTAGGTTATTTAAGTCAATCACATATTAGTGTATCAGGTCCTGCAGCTGGTTTAACAGCAATCATCCTAACAGCAATTACTGACTTAGGAGCCTTTGATGTGTTTTTAACTGCCGTTTTTATTGCAGGATTAATCCAGTTAGGATTAGGTTTCTTGAAAGCGGGGAGTATATCTAATTATTTCCCAACCAATGTAATCGAAGGGATGTTAGCAGGTATCGGAGTTATTATAATTCTGAAGCAATTGCCACATGCGTTTGGTTATGATGCTGATTTTGAAGGAGATCAGGCGTTTGTTCAAGCTGATGGAAGTAACACAATTTCATCTTTGTTTGAAATCTTCAACCATATTCATATGGGAGCAGTTATCATTACCCTTGTCTCTTTTGTTATATTAATTGCATGGGATAAAGTTTCTTTTTTGAAAAAGCTTAAATTAATTCCTGGTGCTCTTGTAGCTGTAATTGCAGGGATAATCTTAAATGAAATTTTTATTTCTTCAGGAAGTGCTTTAGCTATTGGTAAAGAGCATTTGGTATCGCTACCAATTCCTACTTCATTTGAAGAATTTAAAGCAATTATTGTAACGCCTAATTTTGCTGGAGTAACGAATCCTCAAGTTTGGGTTGTAGGTATAACAATTGCGATTGTAGCTTCTATCGAGACGTTACTATGTATCGAAGCATCAGATAGAATGGATGCACAAAAGAGATACACAAATACTAATGTTGAGCTTAAAGCACAAGGTATCGGAAACATGGTAAGTGCTCTTTTAGGAGGTTTGCCAATGACATCAGTTGTTGTTAGATCTTCAGCAAATAATAATGCTGGAGCAAAATCAAAAATGTCTGCAATTATCCATGGTGTTTTATTATTGATAAGTGTATTGGCTATTCCAGTTATTTTAAATAAAATTCCATTAGCTACTTTGGCTACTATATTAATATTAGTAGGTTATAAATTGGCTAAACCAGCAACTTTTATTCATTTTTGGGAAAAAGGAAAGTACCAATTCATCCCATTCGTAGCAACCTTAGTATTTGTTGTAGCAACAGATTTGCTTAAAGGAGTTGCTTTAGGGATTGTAATTAGCGTTATTTTCGTCTTGAGAGGTAATTTAAAAAGAGCATATAGCTTCAAAAAGGAAGAATATGCTGATGGAGACGTAATTCATATCGATCTTGCTCAAGAAGTTTCTTTCTTGAATAAAGCAGCTATAAAACTTACATTAAATTCGATTCCAGAAAATTCTAAAGTAATTATCAACGCACAGGATACCGTGTACATTGCTCATGATATTCTAGATTTAATAAAAGAGTTTAAAGAAACAAGAGCTGTTGATCAGAATATTAAAGTGAAGCTTAAAGGGTTTAAAAAAGCTTACGAGTTAGAAAACACTCCCGATTTACAAAATCATGTGTCTATAGAACATTATTATGATGTTGCAAAAAGAGCAATGGTTAAAAAAACAGAAAAAGAAAAATTTTAAAAATAATAATTAAATAAGCTGTAGTGTTGTGTTTGTGGAGGATTAAAAATAAGTAACTTTACATATGACTTTTTTAGAATCCTCTAAACACAAGAAATTGATAGTTATAAAAAATAAACAAAATGAAAGAGTTTTATAAACAAATATTGGACAATAATAAAAAGTGGGTTGAAAAATCATTAGCTAGCGATCCTAATTATTTTGCAGATTTAGCAAAAGGACAAACACCACCTTTATTATGGATAGGTTGTTCAGATAGTCGTGTTCCTGCAAACGAAATTATTGGAGCAAAACCAGGTGAAGTTTTTGTACATAGAAATATTGCCAATATGGTTGTTCATTCTGATATGAACATGCTAAGTGTTTTAGATTATGCAGTTAATGTTTTAAAAGTTAAACACGTTATAGTTTGTGGGCATTATGGTTGTGGTGGTGTAAAAACTGCTATGGGTAATCAATCAGTAGGAATTATTGATAACTGGATCCGTCATATTAAAGATGAATACCGCTTACACGATAAGTATTTAAATTCTATTGAAGATGAAACAGAACGTTTCAATGCTTTTGTAGAAGTAAATGCTAAAGAACAAGTTTACAACTTAGCAAAAACTTCTATTGTACAAGGTGCATGGAAAAACGGTCAAGATTTAATGTTGCACGGTTGGGTTTATGGTTTAAATTCAGGATTTGTAACTGATCTAAATGTAAATATTAGTTCGAATGATGAGCTTGATGAAGTTTATCAATTGAAATTGTAAATATGTAAATAAAAAAAATCGCCTTTAAAGGCGATTTTTTTTTATTCGTTTTCATCATTTAAGTTCTCATTAAATGCCGATGGCAATAAGGTGGGGATGAACTTGATTAATATAGGTAATAACAAACTTCCACCTGGAAGTAAAAATATTGTTAGTGATGGAATCGTTTTACAAATATCTAATAATTGTTTTTTTACTTTCTTCTTTTCGCTTGCATCTAGATCTCTAAGCGTCGAATTGGCAAGGAGAATCATTAATTCTTTACTTTGGATGATTTCCTTAATGAGTCGGTTTTTATTGCGTTTTATAAGCGTAATAACTCCCATTGTCATTTGGTCATAAAAATGCTTTACCGGATTGGAGTAATTAAAATACGGAATCTCTTTTTTGTGCTCAGTAATAAATGCATTAGTACTTTTAATGCTTTCTGTTACAAAATCATCAGATACCTCTAATATACTTGATAGGGTATGTAAAAAATAAGCTTCTTCATTCTCTATAACGCCATCACTCCATAAAGCCATTCCGGCCATATCAATTAGATAATATTTCTCTAGTTCATTTGTAAAATGATGTAATTGTAATGTCTCTAAGGTTTCAACAGTAACTTTAGAAAATTTGCTATACCGTATTGAAGCCTCAAAAAGTTTAATCAATAAATCATCGTACTGTGATTTATTTGTTTTGGTTTTTAAAGCCAATGCTACAATACTCATAACGGTTTCTTCAATTTTCTTAAGGTATTTCTCAGGAATTGCCCCATGAATTAAATATTGACGAAAAGCCAAAACATCTATAAAAAGTAATGCATTTGTCACTAAATGAGAAAAGTTCTTGCTAATGATACTATCATTCGTCTGAACGCGTTCATTGATAATATTTTCTAAAGTCAATGAATCACTACTTTTTGGGAGTAGTATTTTGAAGGGATTAAAACCTTCGGGATTCATTTGATTATAAAAAGTCAATGCTTCAGTAATAAAACGTTCTGAATTAGTATCGCTTTTAGTTAAAGAGTAAATACCGAATAAAGTATTTAATAAAGCTACTTTTGAAATTTCAGTTTTAAACCAACCTTTTGTCTTAATTGGTACAGGGGTTTCAATTGTAATTATATGACCATAAATGAAACCTGTTGCTCTAACTTTTTGATAAAATGAATTATTAGTTTCAGTAACTATATGTTCTGCGAACTTTTGTTTACTAAAAAATTTATCTATCCAACCAGTTGCTGAAGGGTTAATCATTGCTTTAATTTGAAGCTACAAAGCTATCTTTTTTTTGTGATTTGAGGATTGATTAAAAATAAAAAAACCACCTTACTTTGTTAATAAAATGGTTTTTTTGATAAGTTTATTTGATGATTGCCGAACAAGCAACTCTTGCTCCTGCATTTCCCGCTGGTTGCGAGGTAAAATCATCTGGATCTTGATGTACGATTAATCCTTTTCCTAAAATATCTTTTGCAGGATCACCACAACCGATACACCATTCGTCTGTTTTTAATGTAATAGTTCCGTTTCCTTTTTCATCTGCAGTAAAGTTTCCGATATCACCTTTATGATATTCGCCAACACCCCATTTCCCATGTTTTTTAAATGTTGGATTCCAATGTCCTCCAGCAGAACTTCCATCAGCGGCAGTACAATCTGATTTTTCATGAATGTGTATTGCATGAACTCCGGGTTGTAAACCACTAATTTTTGCAACAAATGTTACTTCACCTTTTTTCTCTACAAAAGTTGCAGTACCAGATACTGAACTATTGCTTTTAGGCTCAAGTGCGATGGTTAATTTTTTAGAATCTTCTGAGTTATTTTTAGTTTTACATCCAGTAATAACCGTAGCAATTACTACAAGAGATAGAATTATTTTTTTCATAATGTATGTGTTTTTTTTAATCAAAAGTAAAGTTAGCTTAAAATTATTAAATTAAAATAAATAGAATGGTAAAAAACGTTACAGCTCAAGTTAAAAAATAAGTGTAAAATCATAAGTGTCGATGAAATATTGCTTAAATTCGTATGTGAATTTAATTGCAATAATGCTAAAAACAGTCTTTTAATAGTTCTTTGTAAAATTTAAAACTTTAAATTATGATAAAAAAAATGGCAATCTTCGCTATATTAGGAATTGTTTTATTTTCATGTGACGCTACAAAAAATAAAGCTACAGTTACAAATGCAGCAACAGAACTTAATGGAACTTGGGAGTTAAATTATATTACAGGACCCAGAATCGCTTTTGACGGTTTGTACCCAAATAAAAAACCAACGATAACTTTTGATACTAAAGAGAATAGAGTTTCTGGAAACAATAGTTGTAACTCTTTTACTGGAAAACTAAATGTTGATGGTCATAAAATTAATTTTAGAGACGGATTAGCAACCACTAAAATGATGTGTATAGATAATCAAGGAGAACAGGTTTTTATGGACACCATGTTAAAGATAACTTCTTATGATATTACAGATAACGGAAAAACATTGAACTTTATTTCTGGTGATATCGCTATGATGCGATTTACAAAAAAATAAAGTTTGTTTGAATTTAATGCAACTAATACTTATTTTATGAAAACTAAATTATCCATTTTATTAGTGCTGTCATTCTTTTTCAGTTTCTCTGTTTTTGCACAAAAAAAATCTTCTAAAGAGCTTAAAGCTGAAAAAGAAATACAGCAGCAAAAACAAATTGAAACTCTAATTGATTCGAAGAACTTTGTGTTCGAAGCTCAGAAACTTTCTCCGCGTGGAGGAAGGATCATCATATTAGATTATAATACTTATTTTTTAGATTTTACTCAAGAAAAAGTAACTTGTGACTTGCCGTTTTTTGGGCGTGGTTATAATATTGCTTATGGAGGAGAGGGAGGTATGAAATTTGAAGGTGCACCCGAAAATATAATAGTTGAAAAAAAGAAAAAGAGCTATAATCTTAAAGCTATTGTTAAAGGGAAAAAAGATGTTTATAACTTGATATTCTCTATTTTTTTTAATGGAAGTACGACACTTTCAATAAATAGTAATAATTTATCATCAATTACATATTATGGTGAAATAAGCGCGCCGAAAGTAGATGCTGATAAAAAATAAAAGCTTCTAGCTAAGGCTCAATTAATACTAATAGAATAAAATTATTACTATAAAATTAAAAACTAAAATTATGAAAAAGGTCCTTATCGTATTATTGTTAGTGGTTTCTGCAAATTCTTTTGCTCAATCTTTAGAGAAAGAAGATTTAGATGTTATTCAAAGTATATATGGAAGATCAAAAGCAGAACTTGTAAAGCAATATATGAATTTGTCGGATGAGCAAACTACAGCTTTTAAGAAAGTATATGATAATTATGAGGCTGAGCGTAAATCATTAGGAATAACAAAATTAAGATTAGTAGATGATTATGCGGTTAATTATGCTACTCTTACAGATGCTAAAGCCGATGAATTGGCAAAAGGGCTATTGAAAAATAATCTTAGCTATGAGAAATTATATAGCAAAACGTATAACAAAGCTAAAAAGGCGATAGGTGCTATTAATGCTGCCAAATTTGTACAGTTAGAGTTTTATTTACAAACAGCAATTAGCAGTGAAATACAAGATTCTATTCCTTTTATAGGTGAAATCGAAAGATCTAAAGTGAACTAAAAAGGGTAATTTTAGTTTAAAGAAAATGCGTTAACAATTCAAGAAAATGTTAACGCATTTTTATTTTTATAATGTTTTTATTTTTTTGTTTTCACTTCATAAATAGCATCAACCATTCCGTTTTTGAAAGTGTCTAAAGGTAATTCCCAGAACATGATACCTCCTAATTTTTTAGCTATAGCATATTCGGTTTTCTCTTTTATTGAAGGGAGATCATCTCCTGTAGCAAATTTTTGTTCTTTTTCATTATACCAATATCCTGCTTTTGCTGTATTGTCCCAAAAATATTTCCATCCATTAGCCTCAGTAAAAGTAGTTGCGTAATTTTTGAATGCAATACCTTCAATATGAACTCCCGGTTGATATAAACCATTATTTACATTTGCAACATCTTTCCAGATACGAGTGTAAAATGCTCCTCCAATTACTAATTTACTAGCTGGTATTCCTAAGTTTAATAAATATTCTACTGCTCTGTCAGTAGATTGAGCATCTGGCGTTCCACCATATAAAGGAGCATGATGACCTGTTACAGTTGAGTATCCATTTACTAAATCATAGCTCATTATATTTACACGGTCTACTAATGGCATTACAATTTTCCATTCTATAGATTCATCTAGAAATTTTTGAAAACCTCCAGCAGCAAAACTAAGTTCATGTTTTTTTCCTAAAGCTGTACGTAGTGCTTTTACAAGTTCAGTAAAGTTTGGTTTATCAGCTGCTTGATATAAATGTCCAGGAAGTCCTTCAATAGCTGGGTATTCCCAATCTAAGTCTAAGCCATCTGTTTTAAAATAATCATTAATTTCTTTTACCGATTTTGCAAAAACATTTCTTCCTTGTGCAGTAGAGAAAACTTCAGAACATGGTTCGCATCCGCCCCATCCGCCAAGAGAAAGCATAATTTTAAGTTTAGGATGTGTTTTTTTTAATCCAACTAAGTGTTTGATTGCGATAGAATCTTTAGGTGTATCTACACTTAATTTGCCATCTTTTAAATGGCAGAAGCTAAAAATAATGTGAGTAAGTTTGCTTACATCATAGTCGTTAATAAGTTTGTCATCACCAGTATAATAAGCAATAACGTCAATTTTTTTTCCTGATTGTGCAAAAGAGTTTGTGATAAAACAGCACAAGAAAAAGAAAATAATCGATTTTAATTTTTTCATTTTTAATAATTTTTAGTTTTTAATTGGTTTTTTTGAATGCTAAATATAAAACATTTCAAACGAAATAGTAATTAAATAGATACACACTATTGAGCTTATTTGTTATAGTTTTTGCTTTAATAAATAACTTTTATGATGTTTTACGGGGGAGAATTATTTCTTTTTCATTAGATTTACAATTCTTCTGTATAAAATTATCAAAGTTTACATTTATAAAAACTTCCTTAATCTGAATTTAAAATTCGGATCTACTTTAGATAATAACAGTGAAAAACCATTTTATCATGAATAAATTTACAAGCTCAAGTGTCTTTAAAACCAATTTTACAAAATCTGTCGCATTACCAAGTTTAACCATAATTATTGCAATTTCATTGTTTTGTGTATTTTTTTCAAAGGATGCAGAGCAGGCACTTAATTTTGTAAAAGACATAATATTTAAAAATTTAAGCTGGCTTTATGTATTGTTGGTAACTATTTTTGTTTTGTTTTTAGTCACATTAGCCATTAGTAAATTTGGAAAAATAAAATTAGGAACAGACGATTCTGAGCCTGAATATTCTTTTTTTTCATGGGTAGCCATGCTTTTCGCAGCAGGAATGGGAATAGGGTTGATGTATTTTGGAGTGGGGGAAACTATGGCACATTACGCAACTCCAGCCAATGCTAATTTGGCGGAAAATTTACGAGCAAAAGAAGCGCAATTGTATACTTTTTTCCATTGGGGTTTTCACGCATGGTCTATATATGGTGTTGTGGGACTCTCATTGGCATATTTTGCTTATAGGCATAATTTACCTCTTGCAATCCGAAGTGGATTTTACCCAATTTTAAAAAGTAGAATTCACGGAAAATTCGGAAATATTGTAGATGTTTTTGGTTTGTGCAGTACTTTTTTTGGAATTGCAACAACTCTTGGTTTCGGTGTTGTGCAGTTAAGTGCCGGATTAGTAAGTCTTAATGTAATTCCAGAATCTAGTTTTAATTATCAAATTATTATTGTTTTGGTAGTAATGATAATTGCTGTTTCTTCGGCTATTTCAGGTTTAGGAAAAGGGGTTAAAAAACTAAGCGAGCTAAATATTATTATGGCCGTTTTATTAATGTTGTTTATACTTGTTTTCGGGCCAACTATTTATATTCTAAGCACATTTACTGAAGGCTTAGGCCACTATATAAGTCATTTTATTTCGTTGACATTTAATACGTATGCTTACGAAAAAGGAAGCCAGGAATGGTTTTCAAAGTGGACTATTTTGTATTGGGCATGGTGGATTTCCTGGGCACCTTATGTAGGGTTATTTATTGCTAAAATCTCTAAAGGAAGAACTATACGAGAATTTATTTTAGCTGTATTATTTATTCCTGCCTTTTTTAATTTTTTATGGATGACAGTTTTTGGAAGCAGTGCTGTATGGATTGATGAACACATAGCACATGGCGCTTTAAGTGAATTTGCTAAAAATCCAGATACACTTTTATTTGATTTCTTTACCTATTTTCCATTTACTACCTTTTTGAATATTTTATCGATTCTAATTATTTGCGTATTTTTTATCACGTCGGCAGATTCAGGAATTTTTATAATGAATGGTATAGCATCAAAAGGAGCTACAAGCTCACCAAAATGGCAAAGTATTTTTTGGGGAGTTTTATTATCGCTTTTGTCCTTGAGTTTATTACATTCTGGTGGTTTGGCTTCTCTTCAGACAATGACATTAATTACTGCTTTACCTTTCGGAATTATTATGTTGCTACTATGTTATAATTTGTGGAAAGCATTAGTTATAGATAGTGAATATAGTGCTAAAAAATATTCGCATGGAAGCTTAAATTGGAATAATACTAACTGGAAGGAGCATTTAGAAAAGATTGTGACAGTCTCTAAAAGGAAAGATATTCATGAATTTTTGAATGAAACTGTGAAAAAAGCTTTTGAAGAGCTAGTGGTTGAATTGGCTAAAAATAATATTGAAGCACATATAAATTCTTTCTCCTCACCCCAGCAGGCTATCGAGTTAGAAATAGAATATGATGAATTGCGTAACTTTAAATACGGTGTTATGGTTCAGGGACAAACTGTTTCTGAAACCTTACTAAAGGAAAAAAATACTCCAGATATGGATTTGGAAATCATTTTTCAACCAATTACTTATTTCGGAGATCATCGTAAAGGATACGATATTCAATATTTGACTAAAGATGGAATCATCTCAGATGTTTTGAGAGAATATGAACGCTTTTTAAATCTAAGTTCAGAAGGAGATCATGATTTGATTATGAAGCCAAATAGTTAATTAATAACTCAAGATTAAATTCTATCTAACTCTTTGTGAAAGGAACTCGGATGAAACGGATTTTATCTTTGATTATTTTAATTTAGTTTTTAATCGGTGGCTTTACTTTTTTAAATCTGTAATAGCATTATAAAAAAAACCGCAGTGTTTTCGGGACAGCTGCGGTTTTGAACAAATTAAATTGACTAAAAACTATTTTTGTTTTAGAAGCAGTATTCGTTTTCTGCAACTAATTTTGAAGTAATCGTTTCTCTAAGCGCCACTACATTTGGCATATTAGTGTATTTTGTAAAACGGCGTAATCCCATTAACATCATACGTTGTTCGTCACCTTCAGCAAAAGAAGCAATACCTTCTTTACCTCTTAGGTTTACGATATCAACAGCTTTATACAAGTATAATTTTGCCATTGCAATTTGCTCTTGTACTTTTGCTTCTCCTTCTTTTTTGGCTAATTTTTCAGTTCTAAGAATAGTACTTTCTGCCATATAGATTTCGATTAAGATATCAGATGCAGCCATTAATAATTGTTGGTGAGCATCTAAGTCTGGACCATATTTTTGTACAGCACTTCCAGCAACCATTAAGAAAACTTTTTTAAGGTTTGCAACGATTCCTTTTTCTTCAGCAAATAATTCAGAGAAATCAGGAGTGTCAAAAGAAGGAATACCCATTAATTCTTCAGATACTTTCATAGCAGGACCTAATAAATCAACATGACCTTTCATGGCTTTCTTGATTAACATACCTACAGAAAGCATTCTGTTAATTTCGTTTGTACCTTCGTAAATACGAGCAATTCTAGCATCTCTCCAAGCACTTTCCATTGGAGTATCTTCAGAGAATCCCATTCCACCAAAAATCTGAATTCCTTCGTCAGCACAATTCTGAACATCTTCAGAAACAGCAACTTTAAGGATAGAACACTCAATTGCGTACTCTTCAACACCTTTTAATTCTGCTTCTTGATGAGAAGAACCTTCAGCTTCACGAGCGATAATTCTGTCTTCAATATCTTTTGCTGCACGGTAAGAAGCACTTTCTCCTGCGTAGCAATTTGTTGCCATTTCTGCTAATTTAGAACGAATTGCTCCAAATTGAGAAATTGCTGTATTAAATTGGATTCTTTCGTTAGCATATTTTACAGCTCCAGAAGTAACTCTTCTTTGTGCATCAAGACAAGCAGCTGCTAATTTAATACGTCCAACATTTAATGCATTCATTGCAATCTTGAAACCGTTTCCTCTTTCAGAAAGCATATTTTCTACAGGAACTTTGGTATCATTAAAGAAAACCTGACGAGTAGATGAAGCACGAATACCTAATTTATGTTCTTCTTCATTCATAGAAATTCCATTAGATGGATCATTTTCTACGATAAAACCTGTAATATTTTTATCATCACCAATACGAGCAAAAACGATAAATACGCTACAGAATCCTGCATTCGAAATCCACATTTTTTGTCCTGTAATAGAGTAGTATTTTCCATCTTCAGATAAAACTGCTTTAGTTTTTCCTGAGTTTGCATCAGATCCAGCACCTGGCTCAGTTAAGCAATAAGCTCCAAACCATTCACCCGATGCTAATTTAGGAACGTATTTTTTCTTTTGTTCTTCAGTACCATACAAAGTAATTGGCATTGTTCCGATACCTGTATGAGCACCAAAAGCAGTAGAGAACGAACCTGTAGCTCCTGAGATATAATCACATACCAACATTGTTGATACGAATCCCATTCCTAATCCGCCATACTCTTCTGGAACTGCAACTCCTAGAAGTCCTAGTTCACCTGCTTTACGCATGCTCTCTTCTGTAAAAGCGTAATCTTTTTTCTCGAAGCGATTTTTGTTAGGCCAAATTTCTTTGTCTACAAACTCTTTTACAGAGTCACGCATCATTAATTGCTCTTCCGAAAAATCTTCTGGTGTAAAGATGTCTTCGCACTTTGTTTCTTTTACTAGGAATTGACCTCCTCTTGTTTTGTCTGACATGGTTCTGTTTTTTTTTATTTTTTTAAATTTAGATGCAAGAATCAAGAAGAAAGATTGTTGTCTAACTTGTTGATGAAACTTGTGGTCATCTTTTGAAATTCAATTATTTTGTTTTCTATTTATGATCTATTTCCTCAATATTGTCATTCCGACGAAGGAGGAATCTTCGTAAGAATCTCCACAACGATTGACAAATCATGTCGATAATTGTCGTGGAGATTCTTCGTTCCTCAGAATGACAAACTGAACGGATAACTTTATCTATAATACCTCGTAAATCCCAGCAGAACCTTGTCCTGTTCCTACACACATAGAAACGATCCCGTATTTGCTGCCTCTGCGTTTCATTTCGTCGAATAATTGAACAGATAGTTTCGCTCCCGTGCATCCTAGAGGGTGACCTAAAGCAATTGCACCACCATTTACGTTTACGATATCAGGGTTTAATCCTAACTCACGAACAACAGCTAATGATTGAGAAGCAAAAGCCTCGTTTAGCTCAACTAAATCAATATCTTTTAATTGTAATCCTGCTTGTTTTAAGGCTTTCGGGATAGCTTTTACTGGTCCGATTCCCATGATTCTTGGTTCAACACCTGATGAAGCAAAGTTTACTAATCTAGCGATAGGCTCAAGGTTTAATTCTTTTACCATATCCTCGCTCATGATTAAAACAAAAGCTGCACCATCACTCATTTGAGAAGAGTTACCAGCAGTTACACTTCCGTCAGCAGCAAAAACAGGTCTTAAACCAGCCAAAGCTTCTTTAGAAGTTCCAGCACGTGGCCCTTCGTCTTTGTTTACAACATATGATTTTGTTTCTTTTTTACCATTTTCATTAATGAAAGTTTGCTCAACTGTAATCGGAACGATTTGTTTGTCGAATTTACCTTCAGCTTGCGCTTTTAATGCTTTGATATGAGAGTTGTAAGCAAACTCATCTTGATCTTCTCTGGAAATTTTATATTGGTTAGCAACCGCTTCAGCAGTTAGTCCCATTCCCCAGTAATAATCTTCGTGACCTTCGGCAGCAAGTTTATAATCCGGAGTTGGTTTGTAACCTCCCATCGGAATAAAACTCATACTTTCAGCACCCCCAGCGATGATACAATCTGCCATTCCCGATTGTATTTTTGCAGTTGCCATTCCGATAGTTTCAAGTCCAGATGCACAGTAACGGTTTACGGTTACCCCAGGAACATCTTCTACTTTTAATCCCATAAGAGAGATTAAACGACCAACGTTCAAACCTTGTTCCGCTTCTGGCATGGCATTTCCTACCATAACATCATCAATACGTTTTTTGTCAAAATCAGGCAGTTCATTCATCATAAACTGAATGGTTTCTGCAGCTAATTCATCAGGTCTTTTAAATCTAAAAACTCCTTTTGGTGCTTTTCCTACCGCAGTACGGTATGCTTTTACTATATATGCTGTTTTCATTTGTTTTGTTTTTTAAGATCATAGAAAATAGATCATAGAAAATAGACTGTTACTTTGTCTCAAAATCTATATTCTTTTCTCTTTGTTCTATTTTCTAATTTCTAAGTGGTTTTCCTTTAGTTAACATATATTGAATTCTTTCCAATGTTTTTCTTTCAGTACAAAGGGATAAGAAAGCTTCACGTTCGATATCTAATAAATATTGCTCAGATACTAAAGTCGCTTCAGATAAATCACCACCAGCCATTACGTATGCCAGTTTGTTAGCGATTTTCTTGTCGTGCTCAGAAATGTATTTTCCAGCTTCCATTTGATCTGTTCCAACTAAGAACATTCCAAGAGCTTGCTTTCCTAATACTTTTACATCCGTTCTTCTTATTGGTTGAGTATAACCAGCTTCAGCCATTAACAAGGCATGTTTTTTAGCTTCAGCGATCTGACGGTCTTTGTTTACTACAATAATATCTTTACCATGTTGTAAAAGTCCAGTATCAAAGGCTTCATAACCAGAAGTAGATACTTTTGCCATAGCAATAGTCAAGAAATATTCTTGAAGAACGTTTAATTCCACATCGTTTTTACGGAAAAGGTCAGATGCTCTTAAAGCCATTTCTTTTGATCCACCACCACCAGGAAGTACACCAACACCAAATTCAACTAATCCCATATACGTTTCAGCAGCAGCAACCACTTTATCAGCATGTAAGCTCATTTCGCATCCACCGCCAAAAGTCATTCCGTGAGGTGCTACAACAACAGGAATTCCTGAGTAACGTACGCGCATCATAGTGTCCTGGAACATTTTGATAGCCATATTTAACTCATCATATTCTTGCTCAACAGCCATCATAAAAATCATTCCGATATTAGCACCTACAGAAAAATTTGCTGCTTGGTTACCAATAACTAAACCTTGGTATTCTTTTTCAGATAAGTCAATTGCTTTATTGATAGCCTGTAATACATCGCCACCAATAGTATTCATTTTTGATTGGAATTCTAAGTTTAGGATTCCGTCTCCAAGATCTTGGATAATTGCACCACTATTGCTCCAAACTTTTTTGCTTTCGCGAATGTTGTTTAGGATAATGAATGCATCTTGTCCTGGAACTTTAGTTTGTGATTTTGTTGGAATGTTGTAAAAATAAGTAGCGCCTTCTTTTACAGAGTAGAAGCTTTTGCTTCCAGAAGCTATCATATCGTTTACCCATGCAGCTGGAGCTAAACCTTCAGCTTTCATGATTTCGATTCCGTTTTCGACACCAATAGCATCCCAAATTTCGAAAGGACCATTTTCCCATCCGAAACCAGCTTTCATGGCATCGTCAATTTTATATAATTCGTCTGATATTTCAGGAATTCTGTTTGACACATAAGCAAACATTCCAGCGAAACTCTTACGGTAAAATTCTCCTGCTTTATCTTTTCCTTTCACCAAAACTTTAAAACGATTGATAGGTTTATCAATTGTTTTAGTTAATTCAAGCGTAGCAAAATTTGCTTTTTTAGCAGCACGATATTCTAAAGTGTCTAAGTCAAGTGTAAGGATATCTCTATCTACTTTTTTGTAGAAACCTTGTCCTGTTTTGCTTCCTAACCAATTATTCTCCATCATTTTTGTGATGAAATCAGGAAGTTTAAACAATTCGTGTTGCTCATCAGTTGGGCAGTTTTCATAAATACCATTAGCAACGTGTACTAATGTATCTAAACCAACAACGTCAACCGTACGGAAAGTAGCCGATTTTGGACGGCCAATAACTGGACCAGTCAATTTATCAACTTCTTCGATAGTTAATCCCATTTCTTTAACTAAGTGGAATAAACTCTGGATACCATAAATACCAATTCTGTTTCCAATAAATGCTGGAGTATCTTTAGCAACAACCGAAGTTTTTCCTAAAAATTTAGATCCATATTCATTTAAGAAATCCAATACTTCAGTTGAAGTTTTTGGACCAGGAATAATTTCAAACAATTTTAAGTAACGCGCAGGGTTAAAAAAGTGTGTTCCGCAGAAATGTTGTTGAAAATCTTCGCTTCTTCCTTCGCTCATAAAATGAATCGGAATACCAGAAGTGTTTGATGTTACTAAAGTTCCTGGTTTACGGAATTTCTCGATTTGTTCAAAAACTAATTTTTTAATATCCAGACGTTCTACAACAACTTCAATAATCCAATCAACATTGGCAATTTTTGCCATATCATCAGTTGTATTTCCAGTCGTGATTCTGTTTGCGAATTTCTGACTGTAAATAGGTGATGGTTTAGATTTTAATGAGTTAGCAAGATGTTCATTTACAATTCTGTTTCTTACGGCTTTGCTTTCTAGAGTTAAGCCTTTTTTAGTTTCGGCCTCGGTTAACTCACGTGGAATGATGTCAAGGAGTAAAACTTCAACACCAATGTTAGCAAAATGACAAGCTATTCCTGAACCCATAATTCCAGATCCAATTACGGCAACTTTTTTAATTGTGCGTTTCATTTTCTGTTTTTTCTGTTTGATTAAATATATTTTTATCTTGTATTAATTCATTTATTATTTCTGAAACCTCAATAAAATGTTTTAATTTTTCTTCAGAAATGTGGTTTCTAACTGTTTCATTAAATTTCAAGACTGTATTTTTAGATAACTCTCTTTTTTCTTTTCCAAATTCAGTTAGATAAATTAAAACCCCTCGGCCATCGGTTGGATTTTTCTTTCGAACAATCAAGCCTTTGTCTTCCATAGATTTGAGCGTTCTGGTTAAGCTGGTAGCTTCCATTCCCATTCTAGGACCTAATGCTGTCGATGGAGTACCTTCCTCTTTATCGATGCTTAATAGCGCAAAACCAGTAGCCATTGTCCCATCATATTTTGCAGCCTCTTCATTGTACATTCTTGATACAGCTTGCCAGGTTGCGCGTAAAATATAATCTATAGTCTTTTCTTTCATTTGGTAGATTGTATTTGATTATTTAATTTTAATGTGAAATACATTACGATAGTATATTTTGCATTAATTTAAATCGAATTCGTTTATTGGCAACTATATCGATTTCAAATATAATAAAAAAATATTATGCATGCATAGTATTTCGAAAAATATTTTTTAGTTTGTTAAATGTTAGCTCTGAAATAGAGTTGGTTAAGTTTTCTATTTCTCGAATGAAATATAATATTTTTTTTGAAATTTTAGCTGTTCGATTATCTGAAAAGTTGCATCAGCTCAGTAAATTAGGATCTCGGATTGATATGTCTTGAGAGATATTTCTTTAATTTAAAAAACAGAAAAAATTATTCTCCATATTTAAGTAAAGCTTTCTTTAGTTTATCTTTTATCCGCAATCGCAATCCATTGGGACTAATAACTTCTAATCCATCACCAAAACCCAAAAGCAAACGTTCTATTTCATAATTAGTCTTGAGTTTTAGTGTAATAATGATGCTTCCGTCCTCATTTTCTTTTTCTAGCTTTTGCGAAGCATGAAAAGGCTTTGTTAAAACATAAGGAGCATTTTCTTTATCAATCCAAAGTTCAATTTTTCTAGCGTTCATTCCTTGGTTCACAGTTACCCCAACCACATCCTTATAAAAATCCTCGGCATCAAATACTTCTTCTATATAAGGGAGGTTAAAATCAAAATCGATGCTGGTAATTCTGTCAAGAGCTAAATTGGTTATCGGCTGCCCCCCTTTTTTCTTTCCTACCAAAAACCAGCGATTATTAAACTCCTTTAGAATAAAAGGATGAAAATTAAATTTTTGTTCTTCTCTGGATTTAAAAGATTTATAGGTAATAACAAGAACAATTTTTTTGATGATGGCTTGATAAATTTCATCTAGATAATGCAATCCTTTTAAGTTTTCATTTTTATCAAGATAAATTACTGAATTGGTATGTGATTTCTCCGAATAGATTTTATCTTCCAAACGCTGTAAAATATCCGAAACATCACTAAATAAAGAGAAATCCTTAAATTGTTTTAGCATAGAAACTGTTTCTGTTAGAACATTCATATCTGTTTCTGTAAGCGGAATATCTGTAATTGAGAAATCCTCATCATCGTACTTATAAAATTTTTTATCATAAACTACGATAGGAGCATTGTATCCCAATTTTTCGCTGCGCATAAGTTGAATATCCATTTGTATGGTACGTTTGCTTATTCGGTTTTCGCGACCTTCATATTCAAATAATGCATCTGAACAGGCTTCGATTAAATCGTTGAGAGTCCAAGTTCGGTATTGGTTCTGTAGGCATTTATCGATTGTTTTGTATCGAATCAATGCATTCTTGTTTTGTGACATAGTTTTGTTTTTTGGGCGTGTCCCTTCGGGTCAGGCAGTATGCTATATCTTTTTTGGTCTAAAGAAGCCCAAAAAAGGATGCCGCTTCCTTCCTTCACGCAAGTAACACCAATGATAAATATACACTTTTAATATTACTACGCAAAAACATTGCGTACTATGATTTAACCTTTGTACCATCAAAACAAAAGGCCTTGTAGCTTAAAAGGAAAAGCCTACAGAAAAATTACTGGCTGTAGTGTTTGCGGATATTCCGGTTAGACCTGCGCGGGCTAATGGGTAGAATTTACAGAAGCACCGAAATCGTTGGGGAAAGTAGGGAAGCGTATTTAGAGCCGCAATGCCCGAAAGGGAATATGAGTTCGAATCTCTTTAGCGCAGAAAAATTTGAATCAGATACATTTAATCCAAAATAAGGATGGTAGAGACGATGGAGATAAACTCGAAGATTTAGGTTGTGATAATTGCAAGAAATACCTAATTTTGGACAAATAGATAATGATTTAATTATGAATTATGTACAAGGCAAATCTGCCAAATAAGGAATATATGAAAATACATAGTCTTATATTATTAGCATTTTTTTTATTTTGATAAGTTGCAGAAAAAGAGATGAAAACTTAGAAAAAAAATCCTCTAATGACGTAAAAAAAGATAAAATGTTATTAGAATTTAATCCCCAATTAATTACTAAATTGAATTTGATTAATACTGACAGTATTATATTGGAAGATTTTTATATGAATAAAAAACATCATCAAAATGGGTTAGTTTTCAATATAAAAATAAAGTAGATACTGCATATACCTTATTTAAGGAAGCAAAGTATTATTTTCAACTTAAAAAAAGTTTTGTACAAAAGCACGATTATAAATTAATTATCAATATTAAAGACAAAAAAAACACTTATTTTTTTGAGAATATTGATTACGATTCAATTCGAAATGGTAAAAAAAATTATTTTGTTACTAAATCATATATGTTAAATAAAAAAAATATGGAAGTTATGATTCAGTTTATTATTTAGAATAGAATTTGCTAATTTATCTCTAGCTGGTGCGAATGACTCACCCATGACACACAAAAAAAAGGTGTATATATGGTATGCTAAAAAAGATAAACCCTAATGGAGTAAAAGTTGAAAACATAACAAATAGTCTACAGAAAAAAATAGATGAAAAATAACGAAACTAACAGAATGGTATATATATCTTTAAATTCAATAGGGTATGAAATTGAAACTTCTAGAATTAATATGTATTCAATAGAAAATAGATATTCATATTCTCCTTTTTTTAGATTTAGATTTAAAAAAATTGAAAAAAATGACTCTATTTATAATAAAATAAAATTGGTCATAAATTCTTTTGAAGGTAGTTTAGAATGGGATATGATTACTCATGAAAACACTTCTAATTTTATAATTATTCCAAAGGTTTTTAGTGATGTTAATTATTTGTCTTATAATAATAGAGATTATTATTCAAAAAAATATACAAAAGAAAAGTTTGAAGAATTTGTTGACTTGTCAATAAATGATATAAATGAACTAAGTATAAAAATTTCTAGTTTACAAAAACTAGATGGTGTCACTTTATCGAAGAGTTCTAATGAATAGAAAAATTTAGCGTATGTGCTGTGTGAATGTATCCTGACTTTGCACTCACAACGATAAGACACAAAGAGCATAAAACAAAAAAGCAACTTAGAAATGGGTTGCTTTTTTTGTTATTAAGAATAAGTAAAAAACTAAATAATGAACTAATCTCTATGAATCTTATCATGTCAAAGAAATGTATTTCTTTTTTTACTACGCAAAAACATTGCGTACTATAATTTAACCTTTGTACCATCAAAACAAAAGGCCTTGTAGCTTAAAAGGAAAAGCCTACAGAAAAATTACTGGCTGTAGTGTTTGCGGATATTCCGGTTAGACCTGCGCGGACTAATGGGTAGAATTTACAGAAGCACCGAAATCGTTGGGGAAAGTAGGGAAGCGTATTTAGAGCCGCAATGCCCGAAAGGGAATATGAGTTCGAATCTCATCAGGGTCACAAAATAAATCAATGTTTACGAGTAATTTAGATTACTTAAAATAGGATTCTTCTTCACTGCGCAAAATAAATGCGTAGTAGTTTTTGAATCTTTGTTTAACAAAAAGAAGAAATGAATACAGTATTATTAAAAGAGATGATTTCCAAAAATTATATTAGAGTAAACAAACACCCTAATTATGATTTATACATTTATAATTATACCCAAAGTGCCCAATTCGAAAGAATATGGAATGAGGTTACATTAAACTGTAGAGGATTAATTCTTGATGAAAATTTTAATGTGATTGCAAGACCATTTCCTAAGTTTTTTAATTTAGGAGAAATGGAAAACCAAACAATTCCTAATACAACTTTTGAAGTGTATGATAAAGCCGATGGTTCTATGGGGATTTTATACTGGATAGATGAGGTACCATTTATAGCAAGTAGAGGTTCGTTTTCAAGCGGTCAGTCAGATAAAGCAAACGAAATGTTACATGGGAAATACAAAAAATCATGGTCACATTTGGATAAAAATAAAACTTATTTATTTGAGATTATATATCCTCAAAATCGAATTGTTTTAGATTATGGAGTTGCAGAAGAATTGGTTTTACTGGCAATTATCGATATCCAATCGGGAGAAGAATTTGCGCTGGAAGATATTGGTTTCCCCATTGTAGAAAAATACGACGGAATTAAAGATATTGGTTCATTAGCAGCAATGAATAAAGACAATAAAGAAGGGTTTGTTATTAAATATTCGAATAATTTTAGAGTCAAAATCAAATTTGAAGAATATCTTCGTTTGCACCGAATCATCACTCAGGTTTCTAATTTGAACATTTGGGAATATTTGAAAACCAACCAACCAATAGAAGAAGTTTTGGAACGTGTTCCTGATGAATTTTTTAATTGGGTAAAAAAAACAAAAAGTGATTTAGAAAATCAATATGCGGTAATTGAAAATCAATGCAAAGCAGATTTTAAAGTTTTAGATTCCCGTAAAGAAACAGCTTTGTATTTCTTGACCTGTCAATATTCAGGAGTATTATTTGCAATGTTGGATAACATGGATTATTCCGAAATAATTTGGAGAATGATTCGACCAACATTCGAAAAACCATTTAATAGAGAAGAAGAATAGAAAATTAATTTAACTGCGCAAAATAATTGCGTAGTGGCAAAGCTATATTTGTCTAACAAAAATAAACACAATGATTATAAAACTTAAATCAGACAATACATACTTTTTAGATATCCTTTATAAAAATCCAAATACGGATCAAGGTCTTTATTTGAAAGAATTAAAAAACGGAGTTATTATAGGAAATGTTATTTCAGCTACAGAATATCATTGTGTTTTTATGGATGGCAAACATAGTTATTTGCCAGAAGAAGGAAATCAAATCGATTTTCAGAGTTACTGTAGTCCGCTATTGGCTTTAAATATGGCAACTGAATTTTTCAATCATTTATATAAAGAAAATGCAAGTTTAAGTGAAACAGTAATTTCTTGGTTAGAAAAAAACTACGATGAGGTTGATACTGAAAAATGTACGATAGAAGTAGCTACTTTTTTTATCGATTCGGGCTGGTACAAAAACGGAAACTATCTTTTATCAAAATACATCGATGGAATTTCATTGCAGCATAAAATTGGAAGTAATTTCGAATTAAAGATAGAAGGTTCAACGGTTAGGGAAGCCTTACAGAAATTTTCGCTTGTAGCTTTGTTTTCGCATTTTACCAACAAATACGCGGTTTATACCTATATCGATGACTTTTTTATTCAAAAGCACATCACAATGTTAACCAATATTTCGGGTGTTCCGTATTTTGTATTTTATCTTTTTATAAAAAGAATTATGCGTTCTCCAGTTCAGTTCGAAAAATTCAAACCACAGTTAGAAACGTATTTTGATAACAAGGTTCAATTTGTTTTTACAGATACACATCAATCCAGAAAAGAATTCATTTGTAATAAAATCAATTTTGATGAACCTGTTTTAGATTTTGGTTGTGGCGAAATGCAGTATTTTAAAATGTTGCTAAAAAAAGGATTTACACAGGAATATCATGCGTACGACGAAGTAGATTTTAAACCTATTGCAGATAAAATAGTTGGGATAGAGAATGCAGATAATTTGCATTGGGTTGAAAGTTTAGAAGAAATTAAAGGATTTGAAAATCAGATTATTTTAAGTGAGGTGATTGAGCATAATTCATTAGAAGAGGCAAAAGCATTATTAATTTGGATACGTGATAATACACAGTTTACCCAATTATTTGTAACAACTCCAGACAAAGATTTTAATGTGAATTATGAACTGACAGAGGAATTTAGGCACGACGATCACGATTTTGAGTTATCAAATTCAGAATTTGTGGAATTGATTGACGAGATTTTTCCAAACCCTAAAACCTATTATGGAGTAGGAGATTGTGTAAATGGAGTTTACCCAACAAGTGCAGTAATCATTCAAAAAAAGTAAAAGATGTTAGACTATAGAGTAAGAAATAGAATAGAGTGGTTTTGTAAAAATAAGATAAATGATTTTTCACCAACCATTTCGCCAGCACCAAAAAGCAGGACAAAAAATGAAATAGAAAGTATCGAGGAAGCGGTAAATTATTATTTAGGAAAAGGCGTAACCGAATTTGTAGTTCAAAAAAAATACATGGGTTCGTATTGCACCATTTACTTGAAAAGAAATCTTGATGAAAGCTATTTCGTTTCCAGAAATGGTTTTAAAATGGATCATATTGATGTAGAAAAAGCAATTAGCAGTTTGAAGGATTTGCATGCTAAAATGATCATTACTTTTCCAGATTTCGAAACTATTTTAATAGCTTCAGAATTATTGCCTTGGAAGGTTTTAGGAGCAGGATTAATCGAAAAAGAATTTATAGGATATTATGATGCCTTAAAGACACATAATGTGTATTTGCAATCTTCAGGACTACTTGAAAAATTAGAAAGTGTGAGAGAATCTGAATTGTTTACAACATACATTTCAGATAAAAAACAATTAACTAAAAAGGAATTCGGCAGTAAACACAAATCACATATTGTTCGTCAGTACGAATCTTTGGGAATTGTAAAAATACCGAATGTTGCTAAACAGGATGAATCATTAAAGGTATTTCAGAATCAGATCAATACATTTGGATATGAAGCCGAATTGCATTTTAAACCGTTTACGATTTTAAAAGTGGTTAATATTGGTGGAGATGAAGTAATACCAAATTCTAATTTGACTTATGAATTGGTAAACGATGACACTTTTTTGCATTTAGAAATTACCAGTGCTAACAAAGAAGAAAAGCTAAAGGAAATGTATTCGTTTTTTGAAAAACTAACTAATGAGAATGAAGAAGGCATAATGATTAAACCAGTTCAGAATTACATTAAAAATTTGCCACCGTGTTTTAAAGTTAGAAATAACAATTACCTAACGATGATTTACGGAGTGAACTTTCATCAGGATTTTGATCATTATTTAGAGAAAAGGAATGTAAAGAAGAAATTAGAACAATCGATAAATGGTTGGGAAATCAATCAGAAAATGCTTCAGATTCCGTATAAAGATTTAGAAGAAGAAAATTACTTGATGCGTTTATTGCTCTTGAAGCGAATCAATAACGAAGAAATAGAAAAAACATTAGATCCAAGATTATAACAAAATGAAAAAGATACCAACATTAACGATACTTACGGGTTGTCCAGCATCAGGGAAAAGTACTTTCGCCGAGTGGAAAGTGCGAACGGAACCTAAAACGATGAGAATAAGCCGTGATGAAATTAGGTTTTCGCAATTTCAGGAAGCTATGGATCCGGCATATGAAAGTATGATTTCTAAAATTGTTAACGGGCAAATAAAAACCTTGCTTTCAAATGGATGGAATGTTATTCTGGATACTTGTAATGTAAAGTTAGAATACATCAAACAGCCTATAAACGATTTCTCTGAAATGGCTAATATTGAATTCAAAGTGTTTGATTTACCGTTAGCAGAACTTTTGATTCGAAACGGAAAAAGAGATCGAAAAGTACCAAAAAAAGTGATTGAAAATATGTACCATCAATTGCAAAAAACAAAAGAAAAGTTTGATTTTAAATCAATAAGGAAAGTGAATACAAATTTAGAATACACAATTCAAAATCCAGAATTGCCAAAAGCAATTATCTGCGATCTAGACGGAACATTGGCATTGATGAATGGGAGAAATCCTTTTGATGCAAGTAAATGCGATCAGGATGAATTAAATGAACCAGTAGCTAATGTGTTGAGAAACTACAAGAAATTAGGTTATGAAATATTGTTGGTTTCAGGTAGAGAAGATAGATACAAAGAACCGACTTTGCGTTTCCTAGAAAAACATACAATAGAATTCGATGACCTAATTATGCGAAAAAGTCAGGATAACCGAAAAGATTCGATCATCAAAACCGAAATCTATAACGAATCTATAAAAAATAAATACTTTGTAGAGTTTGTTCTCGATGATAGAAACCAAGTAGTAGATACATGGCGAAAAGATTTGAAATTACCGTGCTTCCAAGTGTATTATGGGGATTTTTAAATTCTTTTAAGGCTCAATGGTTATGTAGAGTAGACACTGAGGGAAATAAAAATAATCCAACAGACGGAGGTTCAAATCCTTCCTGCGCAGCTAATAAGTCGCGGTAGTTTAGTATGGGAAAATAGTTGGTTATTTAAAGGTTCAAAGGTTTTTAACCGCAAAGTTCGCAGTCCAAATTACGCGAAGCACGCAAAGAATTGTTTCACGCAGATTTTGCAGATTCAGTAGATTTTTAAAATCCTTTTAATCTGATTATCCCGATCGCTATCGGGAGTGGCAAAAATAAAAACTTAGGGACTCTGCGACTTAGCGAGATTAAAACAAACCAAAGAAAATTAACGCCTACGTGGCAAAAAAAACAATAAAAAACAAAGACTCAAAGAGCAAAAACCTCTGTTCCGATAGCTATCGGAACTTTGTAACTTAAAAAAAACATGAAAACATATATAGATATTGGTATTAATTTAACCAATAAACAATTCCACAATGACATAGATGATGTCATACAAAATGCATTAGATGCCGATGTATCGCAAATGATACTAACAGGAACAAGCGTAAAAAATAGTGAAGCTTCGGCTGAACTAGCAAAAGAATATCCTGGAATATTATACGCAACAGCTGGAATACATCCGCATGATGCGAAAAGTTTTGATGCGCAAAGTATTTCAAAACTACGAAACTTATTAAAGCAGAAACAGGTAGTTTCGGTAGGCGAGTGCGGACTCGATTTTGATCGTGACTTTTCGCCAAGAAACGTACAAGAAACCTGTTACAAAGCCCAATTAGAATTAGCAATCGAAGTTCAGAAGCCATTGTTCCTGCACGAAAGAGCTGCTTTTACACGATTTATGAGTATTACAAAAGATTATTTGCCACAATTGCCAAAAGCGGTGGTGCATTGTTTTACAGGAAGTTTACAAGAAGCCAAAACCTATCTCGATAACGGATTCTATCTTGGTTTTACAGGAGCAATATCCGACAGCAAACGTTTTGACCATTTAAAAGAAGTGATTCAGTACGTACCGCTTGACCGAATGATGATTGAAACCGATGCGCCATTCATGCTCCCAAAAAACGTTCCTAACAATCTCTTGAAGAAATACCACGAACGCCGTTGCGAACCTGCTTTTCTGCCTTTTGTTGCTACAACAGTAGCGCAGTTTAAAGGAATCTCGGGAATTATAGTTGCAGACGAAACAACTAGGAATACTAAAGAGTTTTTTGGGATTTAGAATTAAAAATTTAATTTGTCTTAACCGCAAATTTGCAAATTTATCTTGTGATTTTGTGGTTTTTTATTTGTTAATTTGGGATCGTATTACATCTAATAAATGCCCAAAAAAACAATTAAACTTAAATATTTTAACAGATAAAAAATAAATTGACTAATGAGTCTTAAATCAGTATGCTTTCAAAGTAATAAAATAATCTTGCTTGTATTTATTGTCTTAGCATTTTCATGTAAAAAAGAAGTAAAAGCAGTACATAAAAAGAGTATTAAAGACACCATTTCGGCTGTAGAACCAGAAGAGGAAAAAGTAATTCCGACCGAAATAGAAAGTAATTTTTTGAAAAGACTTATTAACGAAGAGATTGGTAGCCAGAAATATAAGGAAATGCAAATAAGCGAATTGCCTTATTATGTTAAATTTGCAAATGATGGCGATCCATATAGCGTTTCATTTTCAATTTTTGAAAAACGTGATTTTAATAATGACGGAATCATTGATTATGTAATTGACAGATCATCCAACGGAATGTTGGGAGGAAATGCAAACACCAACAATGAATTTATTTTTTACATAATGAAAGATGAAATTAAAGAGAAAGAATCGCATAGTATTCTGGGATATGCTCCTTTTTCTTATAATATAATTGATGAAGCAAATTTTATTGGTGATAAATTTAAAATTAAGGTTACACAAAATTACAGAACCTATTTTAGTTCGGTAGAAGATTTAAAATCGACTTCTTTATCTTTTATTTATAAAAACGGAAACCTATACGAAGAATCATATTTGTCAAGTTGCAAAGTTGCAAAATTAAAATCTAAAACCATTTTTAATGCTATTCCTGGAGTAGAAAAACGAACCAGAAGTATCGAAATGCATAATTATACAGAAACTATTGAAGAGATTTATAAAAAGAATGACACTATAATTACTGCAAGTGTAGGCGGTTGCGACAATTTAGAGTTAAATTTCACTACGTTTTATAAAGTAGAACCAGATATAATAAACGATACAGAATTTAAAAAGGAAACTGCTTTACAATTATTAGAATTCTTAGCTACCAATACCCAGTTTTCAAAAGAAATTAATGTTGCAATAAACTATTATCAAAACAATCCTTTAGCTAACGAATATGTTGAAAAGATAAAAGGTTATGAATTTAGAGTTTTAATTGATAAAGATGAGGACCGCAAAGGGGAATTAAGATTTTTAGTTCAAATCGGAAAAACGGATAATCCCTATCAAAAGGAGAATTGGGAAATTACTACACGCAATAAAAAACCAATAAAAGATGATGATGAATACTAGTCTTGATGAGGTTCGTTTTTTAGAAGTATAATAAAATAGTAATAAGGATTGTTTAAAATAGTATATAGATGAGAAAGGTAATTTGTGGTTTTGTTTTAGTTTTTAGTTTGTTTTCTTGTAATAAAGAATTGACCGCACAGCAGAAAGTATTTTTAGATTTTGCAAAATTAGAAGATTCCTATTCTGGAGGAGGGGGCTTTTATAATTTAGATTTATATAGTAGTTATGCTGACGAACCTGTTTATAATGATAGTATTTTTAATTTCGAAAAATTAAAAGCAGAATTACAAGGTTCTACAAAGATTTTTAAAAATGATAATGGAAATATTACAATAGATCATTCAGAAGTAAGTAGCATACAATATCCATTTAAACTTGTATTAACCAAAGAACAATCTAATTCTTACAATGTAAAAGTGTTAATTTTTATACCAGATGGATATGAACGGTTTTCTATTGATGAATCTAATATAGGCGAAAAAATTTCTAAAGATGGAGTGAATATAACCGTATTAGATTTTAGAAATGATGCAGCAACACTAGCGATTGAAAATACGTCTAAAAAAAGTGATTATTCATATACATATGGGAAAAGAAATGAAAAAAAGGAAAAGGATTCTTTGAATAAAATAGCCGTGGGTTATAATGATTATTTGTTTAGAAACGAAAGGCTCGAAATTCCAAATTATAGATATAGTAAAGAAAGCACAAATGGCCAAAATACAGAGATACAATTTGATTTTGACAGATTAAATATGAGTTTAGTTGATGATGATGGTAAAACTATTGAAAGCGAAGGACGCATTATAGATTTTAGACATTATTTATGGTATCGAAATAACGATATGCCTTATCCAGAAATGACGAGTTCGTATTTTGATCTAAAAAACAGATATAAAGAAGAAGATAAAAACCCTAATCATTTGTATAATGGGATTGATATAGTCACTATACGAGGTTTAGGAAAAATTAAGAAGCTCAATTTCTTTTTACGATCTAATAAAGGTCAAGTTAAGACAATTGACTTGGGAGCAATACCAGTTCTGGAAAAGAAAGAAGAAGATAAAGAAGAAGATAAAGAATATGCATATTATTCCAAATATAGAAGTTTTGCGAATTTAAATGATTCTATTGTAAGAAATGATTTGAAAATAGGTATTTCAACCCTAAAAAAGGAGAATTCATATATGATTTATGCTTCATTGCCATCAAAATACTCCGGAAATTTAGATTTTTCATTTTCTGATATGTATTTAAAAACAAGTGAAAAAGACTCGCTAAGGATATTTAATTATGAAAGCGCGATGTCTAGAATAGATATATTTGGACAATATTCTCCTTCTAATATTACCGCAATTGAAATAGAGAATCAAAACAATGCTTATGACAATGTTATAGGGGGAATTAATATAGGCAAACCCATATATGAAGAAAAAATATATAAGATTAATAATTTGCCTAAAGGATATAGCTACGACACTAAAAATAAATTGTTGGAAATTAAATTTGAAGATGGTTATTATAATGATTACACTATATATGGAGTAGCAAATTCAAATTCTAAAGAAGCAATACCTAATATTCTTAGTTTAATAAAGAGTGATGAAATTCAATGTAAATTTAAAAACTCACCCTCACATATAATTATACGACACAGAAAAAGTGTAACAAATATATCTGTCCCATTCAACCTCAAAATGGTAAAAGAACAGAACAATTAAAAACCTTAAAGTTTGCTTTTGTTGCTGGAACCATTGCGCAGTTTAAAGGGGTTTCGGGGATTAAGATTGCAGAGGAAACTGCGAGGAATACTAAGGAGTTTTTTGGGATCTAACGTTTTCTAATAGGTATAAATACGCATACCTAGATATAATTTAATTTTTACTTTTGAAAAGTAAAAAAAATAGTATTACGGTTATCCGTAAAATAAGTAAAAAAATAGTAATTAGATTTGAGTTTAAATTTAAAGTGAAATAATTATGGCATTATATTTTTTAAGTTATGATTTACGTAAGCAACGTGACTATCAAAAGTTATACGATGAATTAAACTCTTTTAAGGCAACTAGTGTTTTAGAATCTCTATGGTGCTTTAATAGAGTTAATACTTCGGCAAAGGATTTATCTACTTATTTTAGAACTTTTGTAGATTCTGATGATGGGTTAATAGTAATGGAATGTATTAATTGGGCGTCATATAATGCCAACTCAACTCCAAATGATTTAAAATATTAAGATTCATAGAAAATAGCTCATAGTTTAGTTTTAAGTTGAAAGTCTTTTTGATAAAATAATTAAATTATTTGTAAAATATAAATTTGGTTGCAATGAAATGTTTATGGACTTAGATAAAATCAATTATGGATTATGATTAAATATACTTCTTCAAGTAGAATAATTTATGGACAGCATATTATTCCCATTAAACGTATTGAAAGCTTTTATCCAGATGAATGGGAAGAATTTATTGAAGAATGGTTGGATTTGAAAAAATCTATATATCACTCAATTGAAAAACTTGGAGGTGCTGGAGATATGGGAAGAGATGTTGTTGCCTATATAGATAATCCTGTTGGAAATTTAAATTATCGCTGGGATTGTTATCAGTGTAAGCATTATAAGTCACCTATAACACCTTCAAATGTATATTGCGAATTTGCTAAAATTATTTATTACTCATTTATTAAAGAATACCCAGTTCCTCAAAAATATTATTTTGTTGCGCCACAAGATTGTGGAACAAAACTATCTAAATTACTGATTAATCCCGAAAAATTAAAATCAGAAATCAAAGAAAACTGGGAAAAACACTGTGCCAATCAAATTACAAACAAAACTATTTTATTAGAAAAAAAATTACTACAATATTTTGAAAAATTCGATTTTTCAATTTTCAGTAAAGTTCAACGAAAAGAAGTTTTAAAAGAACATATCAATCATTCAAATCATTTAGCACGTTTTGGAGGGAGCTTACCAGATAGGCCAAAAGTTACTGAGAAAGATATTCCTGTTAATGTTCAAAGTAACGAACTTGTATATGTGGATAATCTTTTAAAAGCATATAATTCTACAGGTAAATGCAAGTTTATTAAAACTAGTGACATAGATAAAAATTATCTAATTCATTTCAATAAAGCTAGAGAAGGCTTCCATTTTGCAGAACAACTTCGTGTATTATATAGAGATAGCCTTCCAATAAATACTTATGAAGATTTTCAGAAAGAAATTTTTAGTGGAATTGCTAATACATTATTGACTAATCATAATGATAGCTATGAGAAAGTTAAGATGAGTGAAGATAAAGCTCAACAAACTCAAATTACGTCAAATCCTTTAAAGGACGTAAGTAAACCGCAAGATAGAATAGGTATTTGTCATCAACTTTCCAATATGGGAAAAATAAATTGGGAAAATGAATAATTACATAATACATCCATTTAACAACAAAATAGAAACGGGGTTAAGAATTTTATCTGTTTTAAATGCAACTTATCCAAGGTCATATGATTTACAATCAATGGTCTATCTTGATTATTTAACTGTTCATAGTGGAGATTTTGATTTTAAAATGACAAGTCTTCATCCGTCAGTTCAAAATAGAAAAGGAGAATTACTAGTTCGAAGAGAAATGATTCTCTCAAGTATTGATTTATTTATTGAAAAAGGATTAATTGAAAAACTATATACAGATCAAGGAATAGAGTTTATTGCATCTGATCAATCTACTACTTTTTTAGATACTTTAAGTGAAGAGTATTTATTAAATCTTCAGATAAGATCTATATGGGTTAATGAATATTTAGAAAATTTAAATTCTAAGACACTAAAAGAAATTATGATGAATTTTGTTAAAAAGGGAAATAATAATTTAGATATTATTTAAAATGAGAGAAGGATTTTTAATTAGTAAATTGATACTAACAGGAAATAAATTAGAACCTGCTGAAATTGAATTTAAGAAAGGATTAAATGTTATTAGTGGTCCTACTAGTACAGGTAAATCTTTTATATTTGATTGCTTAAATTATATGTTAGGAGGACAAACTTTAGAAAGAGTGCCACCTGAAGCGAAAAATTATAATAGTATTTATTTAGAAATAGAATCAAAAAAGAAATCTTATACATTAGAGCGTTCTATAAGTGGGGGACAATTTAATTTATATGAAAAAAGTTATGATAAAATTAAAGAATGTCAACCCACAGTCTTATTAACAAAATTAAAAAAAGGCAACGATAATAATATTTCGACATTTTTTTTAGGACTTTGTAATTTGGAGAATATAGATATTAGAAAAAATAAAACAAAGGGAACTAAGAATTCGTTATCTTTTAGGGATTTATGTCATTTATGCTTAATATCTGAAACTGAAATAACAAAAACTCAATCACCAATTTTTGCACAAGGCGGATTTCAAAAAACAAAAGAATTAAACGTAGTTAAATTTTTAGTAACTGGAAAAGACGATTCTTCTATCATTACTGAACCAGACGAAAAAATAATTAATTTCAAAAAGGGAAAAGTTGAGCTATTAGATGAATTGATTGCAAAATTTACATTTGATATTTCTAAGGATAAAACTGTAGATGTTAAATTGGATTCATTAGATCAAACTATATTATTTGTAAAAAGAGAACAAGATAAATTATTGAAGCAATTTTCTATTTATGATAATCAAAGAAAGAACTATAGTAAAAATATTTTTGATTTTGAAAAAAAAATAGAAGCACTACAAGAAACCCTATCAAGATCTGAGTTACTTAATGAATATTATTCAAGTGATAAGAAAAGATTGAAGGCGACGATTGAAGCTGGCTCATTATTATTAGGAAATACTGAAAACCTAAATTCATGTCCATATTGTGATAACGAAATTAATTCGTTGTCAAGTAATGATGAAATATCAAAAACTATTTCATCATGTGAGAAAGAAATTGAAAAAATATTTTTTTTACAAAACGAATTAAAAGCATCTCTATTACTGCTAAATAAAGAGAAAGTTGAAGTTGAAAGTAATTTATATTTCGAAAAATATTTATTGAATGATGTCGAAATTTTAATTGAAAAAGATATTAATTCATCATTACTTGATTTAAAAAAAGAATTGGAATTATTATATAAAAAAAGAGATAAAGTTTTAGAGGAGACTTTTATAAAAGAAAGTATAGGGAAATTTACTCAATTTAGGTCTGAAATATCGGATACATTCGAAAATAATGAAGAGAATATTTATGATGATTTGTCGACTTCGATAATGAATTCTATTTCAGAAAAGATATATAAAATTTTAGATGAATGTAATTATTCAGATATTTCAACAATATCATTTAGTGAAAAAACAAACGATTTTGTTATTGGTTCTAAAAATAGAAATTTATCTGGTAAAGGAGAAAGAGCAATAACTTATGCGACATTTGTTTTAGCTTTGTCTGAGTATTTAGAACACAAAGAATATAAAATGGGAGTTCCGATTTTTGATTCTCCTTTGGTTACATATAAAAAACCTGATTCAGATGGAGAAGGAATAACTGAAGATTTAGCAATGGATTTTTATCGTTATTGCGCAACTAAAACTTCTTGTCCACAAGTAATAATTTTTGAAAATGAAGAGCCTCCGTCTGATATTTTGAAAGTAATTAATCATATTAAGTTTACAAAAAAAGAAGGAATGGGAAGATTTGGTTTTATTCCAAAATAACTTTAAAACATACCTTTAAAATCAAAAAGCAGTATCATCCATAATTAATTTACTTTCAGACTAATTGTTTGATGGAGATTACTGTTTAAGAATTAAAAAAGCGCAAACCTCAAAGATTTGCGCTTTTTCAATTATATAAAAGAAAAAGAATATTATTTCCCTTTCATCAATTTTTCTAAAAATTCAACCTTATCTTTTTCAGATTGAACCAAACGTTCGTAAAGTTCCACAACTTTATCAAGAGGATTGAAATTACAAGTATTACCAGTTCCTTGAGGACCATTATTAGAACTAGTATCATAATAAGTGTTGAAATAATTAAAAACAGATTCTTCCGAAAAGTTTTCAATAGCTTCTACTGTAACGCCAAGTGCTTTTGCAATTTCAACCAGTTTTTTAGCATCCACTTCTTCGCTACCTTCAATTCCGGAAATAGCTTGTTGGTTTGAACCAATGGCTTGTGCAAGCGCTTCTTGTTTCATGCCACGAAGTTCTCTTATTCGGCTAATATTTCTGCCAATGTGTTTTGGTTTAGTTGCTGTGCTCATAAATTCAAAGGTATTAAAATTTTTTAAAAAAAATAGAGATTCGTAAAAAACGCGTTTGATTTGGTAAAGAGTAAAATTATGTTTCTTCTTATTTGAATTAAATTATTTTATATAAAATCCAACTCTTTAAGAAATAGTCATTTTTACGCCTAGAATATGTTTGCAAATACCTCTTTTACCTTGATAAGCAGTAAACCAATCACAAGTACATCTTTGGTTTGATCCTTCGATAATTACTTTGTGTATTACACCAGAACCTTTTACTTTGGCTTCGATATAATCGGCTCTGCGTTCTACGATTTCAATGTCTTCATTATCGATTAATTTTTTGGCATTTTTGAGCCTTGGATTTAAAGACAAAATACGCTCAGTTTTAAAAGGAAGACGACGGTAAAAATGGGCTTTTTCGCTTAAATCATAGCCTAATAATCCCATTGAGGATAAGTTAGAAGTTAGATTATCCATTGTACCAAAATCAATGTCATTTTCTATAGAAAGCATCGTAGGATCAAAAGTTTCATTTGATTTGAGTAAACTGTTCAATCCGTAAACCCATTCTATTGGTAAGTTTTCGGTCATGGTTTCAAGAACATTTCCTTCGCCCGAAAATCCACGGTACGAATCGGGAGAAAAAGCCATTAACAATTGCATTTTCCCAAATTCAGAAACTATCGCACAAGTTTGTTTATCTGAAGATTCGTAGATGTAAATTTTATCTACAATTGCTAGAATTCCTTCTAACAATCGCAAACGCTGTACACCGCCAATTCGTACGCTATCGTTTGTAGCCAAAGTCGAGAACATGAATTTCCCCGCTCTTTTGGTGATAAAAAAATCTCCTTTTACGCTTCCCTTTGGCAAACTTTGAAATAACTGAATGGTCTGAATTTTATTCAATTCATATTTAACATCCATGTCGGCAAGATAAAGCTGCACACTCGTTAAACCTTTAATCCATCGCATGGGTAAAGTCACTTTCTTTTCGGTCACTTTAGCTTTGGTTGTAATGACCTGTACTTCTTGCTGACCAACGGCAAGGGTTACTTTTTCGTTTTTTTGAATGGCATTCAGTGCATTTAGCATTGGGTCATTAAAATCGACATTGGTTGTTCCGTTGGCAATAAATTCGCCATCAATAGCTTCGGGTTTCATGTCTAATCTTACATAAACACCATTGCAGGACGAAAATCCTTCAAAACGCAATCGTTCAGCTCCTGCCGATACAATCGGATCACGAAGACTTGGAGGAACAGGGCCAAAACTAGAACGAACCACTTTGGCAATTGTACTCCAACATTTTGCAGTAACATAAGGATCGGTTAAACTTCCCCAGAAAAAGCAAGGGATATTATTAACTTCTTCTATTTCGGTTTGATGTGCCAAAACCAAATTATTAATTCCTTTGGATTTGCTATATGTAGAGATTCCTTTATAATTATATTCTAAATCAGTCATTTTTCTTTATTTTAAAATTTGCTTAATCAATGATTTAAGCGAAGCATTATCTTTCCATTGCTCAAAGAAAACAGTTGCTTTAGGCGATGGTTTTTGATTTGTTTTGGTCAAAACATCAAGATAGTTTTCGACGATTTTTTTGAAGCTCGTTGGTAACTTGTCTTTTAGATCAAGATTTTCAAAAAAGGAATTAAACAACTTCAGTAAAGCATCGTTATGCAATGGCGAAACATCTTTTATGGCAATTAATCCATCAACCATTCGTAAGAATACGCCATATTTTCCAGTTGCTAAGAAAGCCAGTTTATGAGCAAATACTTCCATATCAATCGCTTGTTTTTCGATCAAATTAATCAAAACTTCAGAAGCCATTAATCGGATGTCTTTCTTTTCCTGAAAGAAACTACAAGCATATAAAAGCAAAGAAGTGTCTGAAAATATAAACTCAGGACGATTTATAATATCCAGAAAACCTTTTAAATCAGGTTTTGATCCATCGCCAGTACCACAATTTTGTAATAGTGTTATAGCAAGTGCATCATCATTTTGTGGCGTTAGACTGTGCCAGTAATTGGTATTTCCTGCAGAGTTAAGTAAATAATCCCAGCTATTAGGGCGTTGATAGATATCTAGGCTGTACAATAAATAATTTGGAATTTTTGAGTAATTAGGCAAGTCAAATCGTAGCTCATACCAAGATGGAGTTCTCTCTTTTTGTTTGGTTTGATAGTTGGTCCATTCATTCCATTTTTCTTTAAATTTAACCTGAGGTACAAATGGAGAAACCACAAAAGGAACCTCTTTTAAATATGTATTTTCAAATTCGGTGAAAGTATCATTTGGATAAAATGTTCTTGCTGCTACAGCCCAAAGAGATAATATTCCTGTTTCTTTGGTTGTCTTTCCCATTGTTGCCAATAGTTTCGAAAATAGAGATTCGGAACCTAAATTTAATTTTTGATCTACTCCCAAACAAAAGGATAATAACTGTTTCAGTTCTCCTTCTATTTTATCCAATAGCGACATAGCTTCTTCGGTATTTTCTCTTGGCATTCGCGAAATAGCAATGCTTAAATCTAGAAAATCAATTTCTTCGTTTGTATTTTGATAGGCAATAATCCTTTCTAATAAAACCTTAGGAGCAACCCAATACGGTTTATGGCTAGGGAAAGAGAGTAGTGGTAAAGCCGAATTTTCATTTATTTTTTGCTGTACTTTCTCCAATAATGGTTGTGCTAACAGCAGCGTATTGATTTTAGAATAGTGTTTATGCTTGCTATTGAATTTATTTTCGATGTTTATAATTTTATCCATCAAAAAGGTTTTTACATAATCTTTATTTACACTTTCAAAATAGCTCTTTTGCAGTTGTTTTAAATAAGGTTGTAATTGTGCTGAATAATCAGATGGGAATAAATCCCTTTGCGTGATATATACGTTCAATAGAATTTCAGTATCCAGTACTTCTTCTGAACCGATAAAGTTTCCGAACTGAAATACAACGTCATTCCAATCAGTAGGGAGCTGTACTTCTTCGATAAGTAAGACTTCTTTTTTAGGAGCAAATATATATTCTTCGAGACTAGAGTCGTCAACCGCTAAAGCTTCATTATCAATAAAATTGCTTAATCCCGATTTTATATTTCCTTGCATCAAAGTAACATAAGAAGATAGTTTTTCTTTAAGAACAGCATCTTTTTCGGTTGCAATTTTTACAATTATCTTACTCGCTCGTTCTTGTAATGCCAAATCTGAAATTACAAAAACGTCAGCTATAATTGATGCAATCGTTTTGTTTAATTTAGGGTTCGATTTACCGATTTTTTCTAAAACAGGCAGTACACTTTTGATCGCAGCTTTGCAATCACTACGCATCATTAAAGGTTCTAGCCATTCAAAAAATGATTTGGTTTTGAATTTAGGATGCTCGTACATTTTTTTTACAAGCTCGATTCCGTAACTTGTTATTGGCGGATACGGATTATGTAAATAAGAGAAAATATTTTCCTGATGGATAATAAGTTCTTCTGCTGTTACATTAAACTCTTCGATTCTTTTTCTGAAAAAAGATTTCAGGTTATTGTTCCATTCTTTGGTTTGAATCAGGATGGCATTTTCGATAAAGAAAGGGCGTTCCATTTTATTATCGTCTAATAACGATTTATAAAGTACTGCCCAAGTTTGAAACTCATCATGTGCTTGAGAATCATTATCTCTAAAGAAACTGTTATGAAGAATCGTTTCATAATTAAACAATTCCGGAATATCTCTTTGGTAAGTCAGCCTGTCATTTAATGAATTAGTAATGAACTTTCGAGTTTTCATCTTGGCTCGCCATTCATTAGTTGCTGCTAAAGTCAAAGCATATAATTCTGGATTAAATTGTAATAAATCCTGATCTTCTAGTTTTCGTAGAATATGATAATTAAAGCCAACCCAGTCTTGTTTCTTTATCTTGTCTAAAATAAAAGTTCCTAGCCAGTTGGGTTTTGCCCATACTAAAACATCCAGAACTTGTTTTTTCTCGTCTATTTCGTTTAATAAATTTAGAGTTTCATCCCAGGAATTAATCTCAGTTTTGTCAAATAATGCAATAGCACTTAATGTAATGATATCACTTTGTATTTTATCTCCACGAGTTCCCCATCCGTAATCATGTTTGCCTTTTTTTACGTAATCTGGATCTTTAGACAACTCAGTGTACGTCATCCAATAGCGTTTGTTTTTCTTGATGTGCTTTTTTAAGGCTTCAATATTTCCTTTTGATTTCTCTTGCAGGAAAGGCAATATTAAATCAATGTTTTTAGATTTTATAATGGCATCGTATTCTTGTAAAATTAGATCAGCATTTGCGCTTTTGGCTGTTTTTGGTTTTGAGGCTATTGTGACATCACCAGTTTCTGAGTATCCTTTTTTTTCTTTTTCGGCTACTAATTTTTCGGCGGTTTTTAAGCAGGCATCATTTGTTTCAAAACTTTTTGTTTGGGATGTACCACTGGTTCCATTTTTTCCATAAGTAACAGTATATTCTAATCCTGTAACTTCAATTTGCCAAAATTTATCGGAATTCCCATCTATGTATTTTAGGTGTTTTTTCATGCTATTATAGGGACTGAATTGATATAGAATCTTATAATTAGATATTTAAAAATATGGAATTATTCTGACGTAAACCAAAAAAACATGTGGGATTATTGGTCGCTATTTTTGATAGAATGATAAATGTTTCAGGATTAATTACATAGGATTATTTAATTATATTAATAAAAGACCTACATTTGCCCTCGAAATGAAAATAAAGAATATACATATGAACCTGTTAGTAAAACAATATACCGATCGTTTGGTAGGGAATTTCCCTGCTGATGGTTATGGATGTGATATGTATTTTATAGAATTGAAGAGTAGATTGTAGTTTCAAATTCAACATAAAAATATAAAAGCGTCCTGATATCGGGGCGCTTTTTTTGTTTTTGATACATTTTGGCTTCGCTTAATGTGATAATAATGCGGTCCAACATGATGCTAATTGGACTGGAAATAACTTTTAAATAAAAATAATTGAAAAAATAAAGGATAAAATGTTTAATGATTAAACCTAATAGCGAAATATAATCTTGAGAAGTAATCTGATGAGAGACAGTCATTTGATACAATTAAGGATCTGCTTATGTAAGCGGACAGGGATTTCTATGATTTTAAACAGAAGTTAATTGGTTGATTATCAGTAAAATAAATTTAAAAATGATTTGGATAATTGATTTTTTAGACTTTATCTTTGCCGAAGAAAATTTGGAAAACGAATTTCTAATAATGACAATGATTTCAATATATAATAAAATACACAAAATGAATTTCACTCATAACACATATAAAAAACAACTATTAAACCCGAGTTTCGATCTTGGATTTATTACAATACAGGTGCATAGATACTGGCAATAGGATACGTATATCTTATCAAATCTCATGAAGCACCTTTAATCGGGTGCTTTTTTTATGCTCGAAAATAAATAATTCCGTATTTCAATTGGTAGAATGGAGGTTCGAGTCCTTCCGGAATTACATTGTTCTCTAGAAGGAACTGGCTCATTGGGGTTACTGGCTAACCTTCCCGACTGTCTCTCGGGAGAAACGGGTTCGACTCCCGTATGAGCCGCTAATTTTTTTTGAAGGCATAGAGGAGGAAAGGTTCAAAGGTGCAGAGGTACAGAGTTCCGATAGCTGTCGGAATAAAGATTTTAAAACTTAGCCCCTTGGCGTCTTTGCGAGAAAATAATTTTGCGCATTATACTTTATCAATTTCTTGCTAAGTCGCAGATACGCAAAGTGAAACGAAGTGGTTTTGTGCTTTGGTTGCATTTTTTCAAGAGCTTAAAAGTCTCTTTTCAGATGCTAAATAAAAAAGTTTTCTAGTTTCTAATTGTCTACGCAGAATAGTTGCGCAGTATGATTTGAATATTTGCTCAAGAAATAAAACACGTTCTTTTAAATAAAGTAAATAAAGAAATTATAGGCAAGATGGTCTATGGTTTTAAAAATATCAAACAAGTCCTGTTGCGTGTTTCTGTATAGCACCATTGTAGGGAACTTTTCGCGAAAGCGTATTATGTTTTTCTATGCAACTTGATTTGGAGGTTTTGATTGTTTTCCAAAAAACGATCTCTCTATCGGTCGTGGGTTCGACTCCCACTCACAGCAATGTGATAGTTCAGTCAGGTTAGAACAATAGAAATTTCTGCAGGTTCGAATCCTGCACCGAACTCGTTTCGGTTTGATAAATGGTAATCAGCAGACTGAAAATCTGTATTTAGAGCGCATCACTCTTAAAAAGATGCATAACCAAAGAAAACTGATTTGTCTTTGTCTGTGGAACTAGGATTGTAAAGTTCAAAATTTCACACTCATGATAAAACCAGTGCGAATAGCAATGTATTTTGAAAAACTCGTTTTCTTTTCGATTTGATTGTTTGAGTGATTTTTTTAGAATTTAGAATCGCTTTTACAAAATAGAATCGCAAAACAATTGGAGCAAACAAATAACAAACTATTCGTCCGTTTTTCTCTGAGGAGAGAGACAATGAAGTTTTTTTATTTAAAGATTAGGAAAGAGAAAAGAGGATAGACGATTTATAGAGATTAGAGAAAATCATTTTAATCCTTGAAATCTGTGGCAAAACAAACCGTTAAAAAATAGAAGTCAAGCATTTGGCTTTTGAAATAAATAGTAAATAAAATAGAAAATCTTTGTTTGAACTTGAAACAAAGAAAACTAAAAACAAAAATAGTGATGATAAATAGAATTAAAATTAATGCATATCAAGTAGGGTTGGTATTCGAGAACAGAAAATTGGTTAGAGTACTAGAAGAAGGTTTACACTGGGTTTTTGGAAACAAAAATGTTATGATTTATGATATGGGGTTGCCATTTCAGGCGCCATATGAATTGAATATAATATTGCAAAATGAAGTATTGGCTTCTATGCTTGAAATAGTTGAGGTAGCCGATAACGAAATTGTAATGCAATTTGTAAATGGTAACTTTAAAGAAGTTTTAACCGCAGGTAGATATGCTTTCTGGAAAGGTATTGTGAAAAATGAATTTACTAAAATAGATTTATCTAAAATTTATATCACCGAAAATATTCCAATGAATTTATTGGAGAACGCAAAATTGAGGTTGTACATAAGAAAATTCATTGTTGCCAGTAATGATAAAGCATTGTTATTTGTTAACGGAGCCTTTACAACCGAATTAAGAGCTGGAACTCATTATTTTTGGAATAATGCGATTACAATCGAAGTAAAAACAGTTGATGCCAGACAGCAGCATGTTGAGATTTCTGGTCAGGAGTTATTGACTAAAGATAAAGCAGGATTGAGAATTAATTTCTTTGTGCGATACCAAGTGGTGGACGTCATGAAAGCTTTGGTAGATAATAAAGATTTTGAAAAACAATTGTATGTTGCCATGCAATTAGCTTTGAGAGCATTCGTAGGAGGTTTAACTTTGGATGAATTGTTAGCTAAAAAAGATACGATTGCAGAAAACATTTTAGATGAAGTAACAACTAAGATAAATGAGTTAGGATTGGTAATTTCTGATGCAGGTATTCGAGATGTAATCTTGCCAGGAGATATGAAAGAAATCATGAATCAGGTTTTGGTTGCTGAGAAAAAAGCACAAGCCAATAGCATTATGCGAAGAGAGGAAACTGCCTCAACAAGAAGTTTGTTAAACACAGCAAAGTTGATGGAAGAAAACGAAATGTTGTGGAAATTGAAAGAAATGGAATATGTAGAAAAAATCGCTGATAAGATCGGTGAGATTACAATTTCAGGTGGTGGAAACGTCATTGGTCAATTGAAGGAAATCTTCGTTAAATAAAGGCTCTTTTAAATGAAAGAGAAATTTAAAATATTGAAAAAAAGAAAAAATGAAAACTACAGATAAAATTATTATCATAGATTTAGAAGCGACATGTTGGCAAGGTGAAGTCCCGAAAGGGCAGCAAAATGAAATTATTGAAATTGGATTAGCCGTCTTGGACTCCCAAACAGGAATCATTACTAAAAATCAGGGCATTTTGATAAAACCACAACGCTCCAGTGTGAGTCCGTTTTGTACAGAATTAACGACCATCACTCAGGATTTACTGGATAAAAATGGAGTAATTTTTGAAGAAGCGATTGAAAAATTGACAGATGAGTATCAACCCGATTTATATACTTGGGCAAGTTACGGTCAGTACGACCTTAATATGCTTAAAAAACAATGTAGGTTGTTTGGTGTTCCATATCCAATGGGAGAGGAGCACATTAATGTGAAAGTTCATTTTGCAGAGAAATTCGGTTTACAAAAGCCAACGGGAATGAATGGTGCTTTGCATTTATTAAATATTCCGTTAGAAGGAACACATCACCGAGGTGTTGATGATGCAAAGAATATCGCTAAAATTTTGCATTGGTCTTTGCATAATTAAAAGTATGTTATGTCATGCATTAAATAAGAAAAACCACGAATTTACTATTCGTGGTTTTACAAAAAAATAGTAGACAAAAGCAATTATACTGATAGACATACTTATATAAAAATAATTTTATTGTTTTATGTTTCTAATTGTGTAATAGGTTGATATAACACTTATAAGCATAACTATTGAATGCGATTCATCGTCTTTTACTATACTTAAATTAAAATGTTGAATATATCCAATCTACTTCATATTTAAGAAAAATATTTCCCTTCGTTTTTTCTATTACATATACTTTAAAGTATTTGTGATTTCTTGATATTGGCATTGCATTAGATAAAGGAATCTTTGTTTTTGTTCCTTTTTGAAACTCACTTATTTTTTTTTTGAAATATAAATATTCATTATCTACTAGATTCTTAGGATCTTCTAAATGATATTTTTTGAAATTTTCAATACTTAGAGTATTTATTTTAGAATCAAAAATAAAAGACTCTCCCTGCATGTGAAAATATATTTTAGTACCATCTTTTATTTTTTTGTCTCCCTTTGACTCATCAAAAAAGACATGTTTAATTGGTTTATTATAATTTTCATCACCACTATAAAACTTATCAAAACAAGTTTTATTTGTTTGTGCTGTTATTATACCAAACACTAAAATCATGAGTATGCTAATTTTTTTTTTCATTTAATTACAATTTTTAGGACCATTATAAAAATTATTCCTAATTAAAATATTTATATCTATTTTTTGACTAGGAGTTAAATTATCCCAAGCTATTGTAGTAAGTCCTCTTTCTTTATCTAAGACTCCTAAGCCTACCCATGTAATCGCTCGTTTTTTTAATTTTCACAATATCAAGATTTATGATCTTTTCTGAATCTATTTAATTTTTTTTATCAATATGGAAACACCAATCCTAAGTGAAATGTTGTTCCTTTATTATTCAATCGAAAAAAATGGTTCAACCTGAATATATTCTGTGTTTTTACCTTTTTTGCGTACTAGAAAAATGACGTATTGATCAAAATACCCTGTAAGTTTATAATCCTGTAGTTTTTCTTTTTTGTCATAAAAGTTAGATGCTCTAATAAACTTTTTTAAACATAATGTATTTTTGTTTTTAAAATCATTAGTAACGTTTACTTCTTTAAAGAAAAAAGCACCTTTACTGCCACCGCTACTATCTTTTAAATAGTAATCCGTAGGTGCTTCAATAAAGTTCCGTATATAATTACTGTCATATTCGAAAAAAATAGAGTCTTTTTTTATTTGTTGTGCTCTTGAAGAAATAAAACAAAATATTGAGAGTGTAATTATAATTGTTGTTTTCATAATTAAAATTTTATAATGTTAGTTTGAGCAAGTAACTGTTTTTGTTAATAAGTTACTTCTTTTATCTAAATTAGCAATTTCCTTTTTTCTTTCTTCTGATAAAGATGTCCATGCATCAACACCACTTTCTTGTAGTCCGTGCCATGCCATTGCTTCGTAAAATAAATCACTTGGTTCTTCTCCAAAATATTTTTTATAACCATTATAATCACTTGTAAGGACATCTTTATGAAATTCTTTTAATGCAGTCTTCATACTTTGTAAATATAGTGTAGCAATGTTCCCGTGATCATTTTTATATTTATCATATGTTTTTTTAAAATCTTCTCCTGAGTCACCAATTTCGTCAGATTTTGTATTAAGTTTTCTAAAAAGATCGGCATGTATATATTCATGTAAAATTGTTCTTGCTGCTTCCAAAGAAGAATTTTCATTTGTTTTTGATGTACTTATTTCAATTGTTATTACCTTATTTCCCACTCTATGGATTGTTCTTCCATTTATTTCTCTAAGAATACCATTCTTATCAGGATTAATTACTTTGTCTTTAGAAATGATTTCAATATCAAACTCAGATGTTGGTCCTTGGAAGTTTGCTAGTAGTTTTTTTACAAAAGAACTTCCCCTTTCATCTAATAAAGTGTTCAAACATTTTGCTTTGCCTGTTAGGTTATTTATTATTTGTTCTACTGAAGGAGAACTTGAACCACCACCACCGCCTCGAGGAGGATTTGTATATTCAGGTGGATTAACCACACCACCAGATGAGGGGCCACGCGGGATAAAAGTCATAGGAGGGAACGATGGTGGTGCTGATGGAGATGTAATTATAACCTCTCTAAGCGGTATTGGAGAACCACCGCTACCACCAGTTGGTTCTTCTTCATCAGGACAATAATAACAAGGGTCAGCTACCATTTTGCTTTGTTCATTGTTACTGGCAGATGATAACATTGCTATTATCCCTTCTTGAACAACTTTATTGTTCTCAAATTGAGCCGCTTTTATAAAACCATTTTTCAAATCCCAAGAACTAATGTATCCATTAAAATCACCATCATCTATTGATTGACTACTTTTTTTTGATTTTTTATCGGGAAATATCTCAAAGATTATTGCTTCATAATTATTTTCACTTATCTTATAAAGATACAAATTTTGTTTCCAAATTTCTGATGAATTTCTTTTGCGTTCAACGATAGGAACAATAATGGTTTCAGTCCCATCTTCTGAGGTTGTTATTTTGGCTTGACTCCAATTGTATTCTAAATCTTGAAATAAATCAAAATTTGGGCTTTCAGCTTCGTACTTTTCAAACCAAGTTTGAACATCTAAGGTTTGATTTGATGTAGTTTCTTCAGTGCTACAGGAGCAAACAAAAATAAAAAAAACAAGAAAAGATAAGATATAATTTATTAATTTGTAAGTATTTTTATCCATGTTTATGATTTTTAAATCACAATATAAGATTTTTTTTACTTAATTGAAAATAAATTTAATCTACGCAAAATAATTGCGTACTTTAATTTGAATATTTGCTTAAGAAATTAAAAACACGTTCTTTTAAATACAATAAATGAATTGATCAGGTCAAGTTAAAGTTACTTCAATAACCTTTAAGATATACTTTGACAATTACCGATTAATACATTTATAAATAATGGGGCAGTAGCTCAGCGGTTAGAGCAGGTTAGTTTTGAAATTATCCCTAAAGGTCAATCTTAACTTACTTCTAGCACTTTTAATGCCCAGGTCGTGGGTTCGAATCCCACCTGCTCCACAAAATTAAGGTCAAGTGTTTCTTACTTCAAAAATCTTTTAGGTAGAACCAGAAACACAATTATCTAATTATTAAAATCATTAAAAATGAAAACAAAAGAATTTTTAAAAATAAGTTTACGTCAGAATGCAATTTTTATTCCAACAGAATTAATTGCAAATGATGTTCAAATAATATCAGGAACAACATTGGCTTTAGCCGCCAACGTTTCAAAACTGGGATTCACTTTTTCTGAATCGTTATTGCATGCTTTAAACAATGTAAATCCAAATTATAAAGTTGAAGTTTTAGACGTTTTAAAAGACGTTTTAGGAACTAATAAAAACTGGACTCCATTGGTTAAAGAATGGAACGTTCCTACTGGAGAATCGATTTTAGATCATATGGTAACTTGGTTTGCTAATCTTTTTAAATCTAGTAACGGAATTACTTTGCAATGTGGGCATATTATTCCTAATGGTACTTTTCCTTTAGAAAGATATAATGGTTGCCCTTTTTGTGGAACTCCATTCGAGTTTGGAGAAATTGAAAATTTTGGACAAGGAAGTAAACTAAAAGTTTTAGAGTTATGGTCGGAAAAAGAGTTGAATGATTTCTTTGTTTCGTTATTAACATCAAAAACAGCTTTGGATGCTACTCAGGTAGAAAGTTTAAAAACTTTAATTGCGTATTTGCCATTGCCAGATGTTGCTATTGGAATGAAAGAAACGTTGATGCTTGTTATCGACGCTTTAATCGAACAAGATCAAGCCGAAAAAGCAACACAATATTTTAAAACACCAACAGATATTTTGAGGTATTTATGGTATAAGAAAACCAATTTATTGCAAATTATAGATCCAAAAACAATCATTCAAAGAGTTGAAAAGAACAACCAGCATTTGGCTCATTTCTTGGATAATAGTGCTAAGTCTAAGCTAACAGCTAAAGAGAACTTAAAACTTAAATATTCTAGAAAAGAATGTTTGATGGTTGCCAATTGGTTGAATAACTTGGAAATGAGTGCCGATGCCGCTTGCGAAATCATGCATCCAAAAAGAGGAATGTGGGTTCGTTTTATACGAGCATTACGTTTACCAGAATATAGTAAAAGAAAAGGCTTTGAAAAATTAGCCGTTTTATTAGATACTTTTTATAACCAGACTTACGAAGTTTGGCAAGGAAATCTGAATCACTTTCGTTTGAAATTAGATGCAGATAAAACTTTTGCTTTGCTAAAACAACGCCCAGGATTATTCGCTCGTTCGTTATTTTCGAATATGCTTTGGTTTGGAGCAGATGAAACAATTGAACATTTTAATGAAATCATTGATAAAGTGCCAGCGCGCTTGGTTTTTACTTTGAATATGTATGCTCAAAATTATTTTGATAAAACGATTCAAAGAAGTGTGAAACCATTGGGAGGTACTAATAAAAGAATTGAACCAAATCGATTATTATCATTATATACTGATGAGCAATTGGATGCAATGAAAAAGCAAATTGAAGATATGTGTGTCTTGGCGATGAAGAAAAGATTTGCGGCTATGCCAAATGATAATAAGACAATTTATATAGATCCACAATTGTTTAATATGCCAGTTTCAATAGGAGATAGAAGCGAAACTGTTCAGGATTTACCAGTTGCTTTAATGGGAACACGTTTTCCGATTGAAGGTAATGAAGTACGATTATTTATGCAATGGGGTAATGATTTACCTGCACAACATCTGGATATGGATTTAAGCTGTCATATTGCTTATGAAAATAGTGCCGATATTTGTTCTTTTAGCCGATTAGAAACCACAGGTTGTAAGCATAGTGGAGATATCAGATATATTCCGAATAAAATTGGAACAGCTGAATATATAAACATTAATATTGCCGAATTAGCAAAAGCAAATGCCAAGTTTGTAACCTTTACTTGTAATGCGTATAGTAACGGAAGTATAACTCCAAATTTAATAGTAGGTTGGATGAATAGCAAACATCCGATGAAAATATCTGAGAAAACAGGAGTTGCTTATGATCCATCTTGTGTAGATCATCAGGTACGAGTAACACAAAATGTTGCAAAAGGGCTAGTTTTTGGAGTGCTGGATGTAGCCAAAAAAGAAATTATTTGGTTAGAGATGACTTTTGGAGGCCAAGTTGTACAAGGATTAGATTATAAAGGTGTAAAAGCGTTATTGTCTAAGCTAAGCAGTAAATTAAACATAGGTAGTCTTTTGACTCTTAAAGCCGAAGCACAAGGATTGGAAATTGTAGAAACAACAACTGCCGATGAGGTGTACGATGCAAATTGGGCAATCAATTCGGCTGCAGTTACTCAATTATTAATAGATTAAAAAAAAGAAAACCACGAATGTACTATTCGTGGTTTTTCGATTTAATTATAAGACTTTCTTTCGTAGCCAGTTTCTAATCGGTATATCATAGCATTTCATCGTAAGATAGGCTACTGCTATAGAAACGATAACAGTTAGTAAAAAATAAGGCCATGATTGTGCTAATGATAGTTTATTATTGGTTACCCAAGCCATATATACATAGGCAATAGGGTAATGAGTTATATAAACAGGATAAGATATATCTCCCAGAAACTTACAAACTCCAGCTGCTTTCTTTCCTTGTACTTTTCCTCCAGCACCTAGCCATATAACAAAAGGAAACAATATGATTATGCAAAAACATTCAAATAGACGATTCCATATATTATTATCTCCTCCTAAATGCGGTACAGATAAAAATACAATTAATAATAAACTCGCAGATAAAAATGCATTTTTAGTATAACGTAGTTTCCCGATTCTGGCTAATAATAATCCTGCCAAAAACGGAAATGTTAAGCGGGTAAATCCTATTCTTAATTGTGTAGGATCATCAATTGTCCAGCCTCCGATAATATTACCAGCAGGATTCGTTAAAGCATAATGAATGGTTATTCCAGCAGCTAGTATTGTTAGAATAGATAAAACAATTTTAGATGTTTTTCTTAAAACAAGTGCATACGCAATATTAGCAATATACTCGAAGAATAAAGACCAAGCAGGGCCATTTAATGGGTGCATTTCACTCCATCCTCTTATATCTAATCCTCTGCCTACAGGAATTACGGTAAAGCCAATTAGCATAACCAATAACATTTTCCATAAAGGAACATCATGTATGCCTCCCCAACCCATACCAGGTGAATCCTGAAAATAGAATAATATTGCCCCGATTAGCATTCCTGCTATAATCATTGGCTGTAAACGAACGATACGACGCTTGAAGAAATCTTTTAAAGACATTGTACCCCAACGATCATCATAAGCATACGCAAGTACAAAACCAGATAGCAAAAAGAAAAAATCAACTGCTAAATAGGCATGGTTAATAATTAGTTTTGTAAAATCGCCATGAGAATGGACTTCAAAAACATGAAATATAACAACCAAAATGGCAGCTACACCTCTTAAACCGTCAAGTATTTCATAATGTGGTTTAGAACTTTTTAAATCTGTCACTTCTTTCATTAAATAGTAGATGGATTAGAAATAATTATTTTTTTTCGTAAAAATATAATAAAAAACCACGAATATAAATTCGTGGTTTTAATTTTTTGTGATAAAAATTTATCCTTTTTTAAAGCTTCCGCTGTCTACATCTTTTAAGAATTTTATTACGCCAGGGAAATAATGTTTAGGATCATCATATTGAGAAAGATGACTTCCGTCTGGACAAAATAAAAAGCGACCGTTTTGTACTTCGTTTGCGATCCATTTCATATGTTCCGGATCCATGGTATCGTATTTAGAGCCAATTGCCAAAGTGGGAACTGTAATTGTTTTTAATCTTGATTTGATATCCCAGTTTTTTAAAGTAGCATTTCCGGTTATCCCAAATTCGCTAGGGCCTTGCATATAAACATATACATTTGGGTTGATGTGTTTAAAACACCTGTTTATAGATTCTGGCCATTCTTCAAGAGGCATTCTTAGAATATGCTGTGTGTAATAATTTTTAAAAAGGAGTTCGCTGTATTTTGGATTTTCAAAATCATTCTTAGCTTCAATATCCTGTAGTTCTTTTAAGATTTTTGGATCCATTTGTGGAGCGAGAACATCTTTGGCATATTTATTATATTCAGGAACACTAGCCATCATATTGGAAATGATAAGGCCTTTTAAGTTTTTCTGATATTTCAGAGCATATTCCATAGCAAGGATTCCGCCCCAGGATTGACCTAAAATATAAAAGTTAGAATTGTCTAGCCCTAATGCAATACGTACTTGTTCAACTTCTTCAACAAAGCGCTCATTTGTCCACAAGCTACTATCAGTAGGCTGATCACTATAATAAGAACCTAATTGATCATAATAGATGTATTCGATACTTTCGTTAGGGAAATAACCGTCAAAGCATTCATATAATTCATGAGTAAGTCCAGGGCCACCATGCAGTAATAAAACTTTTATAGTAGGATTGTTACCAACAGTTTTTGTCCATACTTTAAATTTTCCTTTTGGTGTAGTAATCGGAATCATCTTTATCCCACCAGTAAGTTGGTCATCGCGTTTAGAAAAATCTAAATAAGTTGCTTTAACGGGATCGATTTTAGTTTCTTCTTTACAACTAGAAAATAATATAATGCTTAAGAAACAAATGATGAATTTTATTCTCATGATTTTTATTTTTATGATTGTTCGGAACGAATCTAATCTTTTTATTGCAAAAAATTCCACGAATTAATAGAAATTAATTGGTGGAATTTTTATTTAATATCAGATTTACAGTTTCTTATGTGTTAACTAAAGAATGAACTTTTAAATCTATTATGTGATAAGGAGCGATTGTATTTATTCGCCGTAGATTTTCTTATAAAGTGGCGCGTAAATTTCTTTGATTATTTTACGTTTTAGTTTTAAAGTTGGTGTTAATTGACCACCATCAATAGACCAAACATCTGGAGTAAGTTCAAAACGTTTGATTTTTTCCCAATGTCCAAATTTTTCATTTACAGATTCAACTTCTTCATTGATACGCTTGATTACTTGAACGTTTGTAATGATATCATCGTTAGAGTTTCCTAAAACTATTTTATGAATTTTAGCCCATTCTTTTACAAATTCAAAGTTAGGCTGGATAAAGGCAGCTGGCATTTTTTCGCCTTCACCAATAACCATTATTTGTTCGATAAAACGAGATTGTTTCATCATGTTCTCAATCATTTGAGGAGCAATATATTTCCCTCCCGAAGTTTTGAACATTTCTTTCTTACGATCAGTAATTTTAAGGAAACCTTCGCTGTCGATTTCTCCGATATCTCCTGTATGGAAATAACCATTTTGTAAAGCTTCTGCAGTTTTTTCAGGATCTTTATAATAGCCCAACATCACGTTAGGTCCTTTACAAAGAATTTCTCCGTCTTCAGCAATTTTCACCTCTACATTCTGAATTGGTTTTCCAACAGTTCCAATTTTAAAACCTCTGTTTCTTGTGTCATTTACAGAAATTACTGGCGAAGTTTCAGATAGTCCGTATCCTTCCATAACTGGTATTCCTGCTGCTGCAAAAACACGAGTTAATCTTGTTTGCAATGCGGCACTTCCAGAAACCATTAAATCGATATTACCACCTAAACCTTCTTTCCACTTACTGAAAATTAATTTACGCGCTATTTTTAATTGAAATTCATACCAGAAACCATTTGCACCATATGGTTCATATCTTAGACCTAAATTAATAGCCCAGAAAAATAATTTCTTTTTGATTCCAGTTAAATCAGCACCTTTTGCATAAATTTTATCATATACTTTTTCAAGAAGTCTAGGAACAGCTGTAATTACATTTGGTCTCACTTCTTTTAAGTTATCACTTAACTTATCAATAGATTCACCAAAATATACCGAAATACCATAATATTGATAAATGTATAATATCATTCTTTCAAAAATATGACAAATAGGAAGGAAGCTTAATGCTACACTGTGACCTGGTTCAAATGGGATTCTTGGTGCACTGTCTAAAACATTCGAAACTATGTTTTTGTGTGAAAGCATAACACCTTTAGGACGTCCAGTTGTTCCTGATGTGTAAATAATTGTAGCTAAATCGTCAGTAACAATACTGTCTTTTCTTGCTTCAACCTCATTTTGATTGCTTTCGTCTGCACCTTGGTCTAATACAATAGTCCAGTTTTTTGCACCAGCAATTTCATCAAAAGTAAAAACATCTTTTAGAGTTGGTACATTTTGTTTAATGGCCAATACTTTGTCTAATACTTCTTTATCAGAAACAAAACAATAGCTACTGCCACTATGGTTTAAAACATATTCGTAATCTTCCTCAGATATAGTAGGATAAACAGGAACGGTTTGTGCTCCAGTTTGTAAAATTCCAATATCCATGATATGCCATTCCGTTCTGTTTGTAGAAGTGATTAAGGCAATTTTATCATCTTTTTGAATTCCCATACGCAACAATGCTCGAGAAATGGCATTGGCTTTTGCGATATACTCTTCAGTTGAGGTTTTCTCCCAAACACCATTACGTTTGGTTACTAAAGCATCTTTTTTATTATATTTTTCTTTCTGATAATAAGGAAAATCAAAAAGTCTCGTAATTGTAACCATGGCGTTTAGATTGAATTTTACCGCAAATTAATAAAATTTATCGTTAATTTTTCTTTTTAATAAATTAAATATGAAAACTTTAATTTTATTTATTTTAAATTACGAAATCGATTTCTTTGTGCGGTATATTTTTAATATTTATATAGCTAATATGCAATACAATAATGTTGTTTTTGTTTGTAAGTCGAAATTTAGTTATTTCTTTACCTCTTCAACATATTCTTTTACTCTTTCTCCAGAAATATACATTTTCTTTTTATTGAAATGAATAGAGAATTGTGCGTAAACCCATTCGTTGTCTTCTTTGTCATTGGTTTTGTACCAAAGTGAATAAGATGCACTATCAAATCCTTCTTTAAATATAGGAATGCCAACTTCTGAACATTCGAATCCCCAAGTGATGTTTTTTTTAGTTAGATCTTCATATTGAAAAATACCAGTTCCATTTGCATTTAGTTGCGTAATTGGTTCTTTTTTTCCATCATAATGATAGATTCCAGTTACAGGATAAGCAATAGTTGTGGTGATGAAACGTTCTTGGTTTTTAGCATTAATTTTTTCAGTTTTAATTTGAGAATAAACAGTTGTTAAGCAAAGAAAAAAAGTAACAAAAAGTAGGTTCTTGATGTTCATTAAGATGGTATTTAGAATTTTATTTTATTTGTTTTTGGAGCATAATAAATAGTGGTATTTTTCATGCGGGAGGGCAAAACTAATAAAATCAGGTCAAAAAAAAAGGCAAAACTAGCACGCTAACTTTATCTTTTTTATACAGAAAATGAGATGTATTGAGAATTAACTTGTTGTGTTTTTGCTGTTGAAGTTTGCGTATGAGAGTAGTCTTACTTAATAAAAAAAAACTCATTCAGTTACGAATGAGTTTTTTTTGTATGAGTATAAAAATTAGATTTTTTCAATCCATTTTCTTGCGTTTACAAAAGCTTCATGCCAAGGAGAAACTTCATCGTTTCTGTCTTTTGGATAATGCGCCCAGTTCCATTGGAATGTTGAACGCTCAATGTGTGGCATCATAACCAAATGCCTTCCTGTTTTATCACACATCATTGCTGTGTTATAGTCAGATCCATTTGGGTTTGCAGGATATCCTTCGTAAGCATATTTAGATACGATATTGTAGTTTTCTTCGGCTAATGGTAAATTAAATTTTCCTTCACCATGAGAAACCCAAACTCCAAGGGTGCTTCCTGCAAGAGATGATAACATCACCGAGTTGTTTTCTTGTACTTTTACAGATGTAAAGATACTTTCGTGTTTGTTACTTTCGTTATGAAGCATTTTTCCGTGAACTTCATGTTCTGGATTGATAACTTCTAATTCCATAAACAATTGACAACCGTTACAGATTCCTACAGATAGAGTGTCTTCTCTCTTGAAGAATTTATCTAAAGCTGTTTTTGCTTTTTCATTATATAAGAAAGCTCCAGCCCAACCTTTGGCTGAACCTAAAACATCTGAATTAGAGAATCCTCCAACTGCACCAATAAACTGAATGTCTTCCAGTGTTTCACGACCAGAAATTAAATCGGTCATGTGAACGTCTTTTACATCAAATCCAGCCAAGTACATTGCATTTGCCATTTCACGCTCAGAATTACTTCCTTTTTCACGAATAATAGCCGCTTTAGGTCTTGGTTTCGAAGCATCGATTACTGGTTTTTTTCCTGTAAAATGTGCTGGGAAAGTATAGTTTAAAACTTGATTTTTATAATTTTCGAAACGTGCCTGAGCTCTTCCGTTTTTAGATTGTTTTTGATCTAATAAATAAGAAGTTTCAAACCAAATGTCTCTGTATTTAGGAATGCTTAATGACCAATCTCCAACTTCTAAAGTTTCTGTAGTTGTTACAGTTCCAATTTTGAAGAATTCGATATTGTTTGTGTTTAATTTAGCTTCAACAGCTGTGTCAGATTTTGCTTGGAAAACAATTCCGATATTCTCTGCAAAAAGGATTTTCAATAAGTCTTTTTCTGCGAAAGCAGCGAAATCAATTTTAGCTCCTAGATTTATATCAGCAAAACACAATTCTAATAAAGTAGTGATTAATCCACCACTTCCGATATCGTGTCCAGCAAGAATTTGATCTTCACCAATTAATTCCTGAATGGTATTAAATGCATTTTTAAAGAATGAAGCATCTTTTATAGTCGAAGTTTCGTTCCCAATAGTATTTCTGATTTGTGCAAAAGAAGAACCTCCTAATTTGTATGCATCTTGAGATAAATTGATATAATAAATAGAATCTCCGTTTTTCTGTAAAACAGGTTCTACTACTTTTTTAATGTCAGTACAATTTCCACCTGCTGAAATAATAACCGTTCCTGGTGCGATTACTTCGTCATTAGGATATTTTTGTTTCATCGAAAGAGAATCTTTTCCTGTTGGAATATTGATACCTAATTCGATTGCAAATTCTGAACAGCCTTCAACAGCAGCGTATAAACGAGCGTCTTCACCTTCATTTTTACAAGCCCACATCCAGTTTGCAGATAATGAAATTCCTTTCATTCCATCTTTAATTGGAGCCCAAACAATGTTTGATAATGACTCGGCAATTGCATTTCTGCTTCCTGCCACAGGATCAATTAAAGCAGCAATAGGAGCGTGCCCAATAGAAGTTGCAATTCCTTCTTTACCTAAATAATCTAAAGCCATTACACCAACATTATTTAATGGTAATTGTAATGGACCAGCATTTTGTTGTTTGGCTACTTTTCCACCTACACAACGGTCTACTTTATTAGTTAACCAGTCTTTAGATGCTACAGCTTCTAAACGTAAAACGCTTTGTAGATAATTTTCAAAATCTGTTGCAGAATAAGTAACAGCAGCATAATTTCTATCGATAGTTTTATCGGTCATTATTGTTTTTGGAGAACTTCCGAAGAAATCTTCAAGAGCATAATCCATAGGTTTAGCCCCAGTCGATTTAGATTCAAAAGTAAAACGGTGATCTCCCGTTACATCTCCAACTTGATACATTGGCGAACGCTCTCTGTCAGCGATTCTTTGTAACGTATCAATATCTTTTTGACCAATTACCAATCCCATTCTTTCTTGAGATTCGTTTCCGATAATTTCTTTTGCAGAAAGCGTTGGATCTCCAACAGGTAATTTGTCTAAATCAATTAATCCACCAGTTTCTTCTACTAGTTCAGAAAGACAGTTTAGGTGTCCTCCAGCTCCATGATCATGGATAGATACAATTGGATTGTTATCACTTTCAACCAAACCACGAATGGCATTGGCAGCACGTTTTTGCATTTCAGGATTAGAACGTTGGATTGCGTTTAATTCAATTCCTGAACCAAAGGCTCCAGTATCTGCAGATGAAACTGCAGCACCACCCATTCCTATTCTATAATTTTCTCCACCAAGAATAACAATTTTATCTCCTTCTTGTGGTTTCTTTTTTATGGCTTGATCTAATTTACCGTAACCGATTCCCCCAGCTTGCATGATTACTTTATCGTAACCAATTTTGCGGTCGTTTTCTTCATGTTCAAAAGTTAAAACTGAACCAGTAATTAATGGCTGACCAAATTTATTTCCAAAATCTGAAGCTCCGTTTGAAGCTTTTATCAAGATATCCATTGGAGTTTGATATAGCCATTTTCTTTCGTCCATAGCATTCTCCCATGGCCTGTCATCCTGAGCGGAGTCGAAGGATTTCAAACGAGAGTAAGATGTCATATAAACTGCAGTTCCTGCTAGAGGTAATGAACCTTGTCCTCCTGCAAGACGGTCACGAATTTCTCCTCCTGATCCTGTTGCTGCACCATTAAAAGGCTCAACAGTTGTAGGGAAATTATGTGTTTCGGCTTTTAATGAAATAACAGAATCAAATTCTTTTATTTCGTAAAAGTCTGGTTTGTCTGCTGTCTTAGGAGCAAACTGTTGTACGCGTGGTCCTTTTACAAAAGCCACATTATCTTTGTAAGCCGAAACGATGTCGTTAGGATTTTCCTGAGATGTTTTCTTGATTAATTTAAATAAAGACGTTTCTTTTTCTTCTCCGTCGATTACAAAAGTTCCGTTGAAAATTTTGTGACGACAGTGCTCTGAATTTGCTTGTGAGAAAGCAAAAATTTCAGAGTCGGTTAATTTACGTCCTAGTTTGATAGCAAGATTGTCTAGATAATCTACTTCTTCTTGGCTTAAAGCTAACCCTTCGGTTTTGTTGTAAGCAGCAATATCATCGATATCCAAAATTGCTTCTGGTTGTACGTTGATAGTAAAGATTTCTTGATTCAGTTCAGTATACTTTTGTGAAAGCATCGGGTCAAAATCTGAAAATTCAGTAGTTGCCGGATAAAATTCTTCAATTCTGATAATGCCCGAAATTCCCATATTCTGAGTAATCTCTACAGCATTTGTACTCCAAGGGGTAATCATAGTGGCACGTGGGCCAACAAAAAAATCCGTTAGTACGGATTTTTCTATTTTATTGGAGTTGGCAAAAAGCCAGTTTAATTTTGAAATGTCTTGAGCCGAAATTTCGTTTTGCGTTTGTACTGCAAAAACAGTTTTGCTTTGGTTTTCAAAGAAATGAATCATTGTGTTGTGTAGTTTGTTGTATTTTAGTTGCAAATTTAGTGTAAATAAATAGTAAGCGCAAATTTGAAAACGAACTCTTTTAAAAAAAATTACAGTGATTTTTTTTCATCAGAATGACGAGAGTGGCAATGGTAATGTGTAGAGACGCAGGATAGTACATTTTTTTTAAATTTTGCAAAGACGCAAATATTTTTGTTTCATGCAGATTTGGCTGATTGAGCAGAATTAATTGATTTGAGAATTATTAAATATCTATAAATTATTTAGAGGTTTTGTATCTGCTTTATCTGCAAAATCTGCGTGAAAAATTAATTTTAAAATCTTCAGAAACAAAAAAAAAGCGACAATTGCCGCTTTTAAATTATTGATTGTGTGAATTGTAATTAGTTGATTGCTATCTTTTTAATGAAAGTTTTTTCCTTGTTTGTTACTTTTATTATATATAATCCTTTTGGGAGATTGCTTATACTTATAGTTTCTTGTGTTGTAGCTTGTTTTTTGTATACTTTTTGACCTGATATCGAAACTATTTCAATTGTGTATGGAGTATCTGAACTATTGAAATTAATATTAAAATTTCCATTTGAAGGATTAGGGTATAGCACTATTTCATTTGAATCAGAAAGAATCTTTTCTTTTGCAACGCCAAGGAATTTACTACCTAAGTTATTGCAGGTATCTGTTGTAAATGAATCCCATTGTCCATTTAGGTTAAATGTTGCGCTAGGAGATGTTACGGTCGATTTTCTTCTTAATGTTATATCGACAGCAAAGTTTGCAGATCCGCCGTTATAGGTCCCGATAATATCGATTAGTACACCGTTTTTGAATAAGCCTACAGGATCATTTCCATTAAAGGTAAGTTCGGCAGCAGTTGTCGAAAGATTTGCTGAGCTTGTAGGGAAACAGCTAGATGCCATTAAGTTGTTTACAATAGTGAATTTGCTTCCTGTATTTATAGTGCCACTTAAAGCGAGTCCTGAACTCCATGCGCCAGCTCCATTGGTTTGTCTTTTTATGCTGTAACCAGATAAGTTAATAGCACTTCCAGTTGCATTCATGATTTCTAATGCTTTGTTATTCCCGGAACCTTCTATGTATTCAGAGAATAATAAGTCTGTAGTGGTTCCTGGATCTGGTCCAATACTTGTATCTGTTGTTACTGATATGGTATTGCTTACTGCTGAAGTATTTCCTGCGGCATCTTTTGCACTTACAGTAATGTTGTAACTTGTTAAAGGCGTTAAGCCAGTAATTGTACCACTTAATCCTGTTACTGTAGTTTTTAAAACGCCATTTGCATAAACATTATAATTTGTTACTGCTACATTGTCTGTAGATGCAGTCCAACTTAAAGAAATAGAAGTGGCAGTTTTTGATGTACTTGCAAGATTTGTAGGTGTTGTTGGTACTTGCGTATCAGCAGAAGGATTCCATATCTGATTTACATATTCTGGATGGTCGATATATGGATTTCGGTTATTTTGGCGTGCATAAATAGCATTGTTTCTTGTAATCTCTCTTGGGCTTACTGGATCTTGTGCGTTCCATGCTAAAAGAATATTTAGAAATGCGGCAGAAAAAACTTTATCACCAGAGCCATCAAACATAGGATAGCTATAACCTGCAACGGTATTTTCATAGCGTGTTGCAAAATAAAAATACATTCGGGCAATGTCTCCTTTAAATTCATTGATTGGTTCGAAAACAGTTCCTGAATAGCCAGATGTAGAGTTTGATCCTAACTTTCCTCCGTTTTGAGAAACATATGTTGGAGTGTTTACAACTCCATGAGGATAATTTGATCGCATTCCGTTTACTTTTCCATCTGTAGGTGTAATAAAATGAGCGTCGGAAACCATTGGTGCTTTTTCGTTAAATACTGATTGCGGAATTATGTGTTCTCTGTTGTAGCAATCTCCTTCTTTTGAATAATTGCCACATCTTTGTGTGGTTGCTATGCTATAATTATAAGGGTCTGTTCCTGATGGATTTTCAGAATACATATCTAAGACACTTCCGTCATTTTCGAAAAAAGCATCAATATCGGATGTTTGATATGTGGTGTATAAGCCAGCATATCCATTATCGGTATGTCCCTTAATAATGTTGTATAATTGGGTTTTCAAGGTGTAACCAGTTCCTATTGCCGTGTTGTAATATCCAGATGGGATTTGTGCAAAGGTGGCAGTTGTAAATAGTAATAATACAATGTAAGAGTAGGTTTTCTTCATGGATAATAGTTTAAAGTTGAAAAATGGGGCTTTTAAAACTGGTTCAAAAAATTGATTTTGAATAGGTTAGTTTTATTTTAAAACAAATCTACATCTTTTGAAGATATGTTGTATTAAGATATGTTTAATTTATGAAGCATTTTTCTTACTCGTAATTATTGTGAAGATTTAATTTGAAGATAGCTTTGTGTCTTAGCGTCTTTTGAGAGCATTATAAAAAAGATGGGTTTTACATGTTCAATTTATTTCTCTCTAAGTCGCAGAGATGCCAAGTCTTTTTAATAAAGATAAATAACTGTTTCGATTTTATTTCGATTTTGGAAATGGCATACTTTGGTATGCTCCTAAATCTGGAGGAGAAGTTCTACTATTCCCTATGATATCCAACGAAATGTTATAGGTCTGGTTTCCTTTTGCGAAAGCACCAGAATTGGTATCGATATTAAATTTGTTTTGAGAAACTTTGTAAAACTTTGGATCTTGATTTAGTATGATTCCGTTATAATGCTGGGTATCGGTGTTGAATTGGTAATCTGTATTTGTGCTTGTACTGCTATACTTGATTAAGCAATTATTGAATTGATATACAAAGGTTGCATTGCTTTTTTTGTCTAATAATAACTCGTTTGTATTTGAGCCGTATATAATACAGTTGTTGAAAGTTGCTTGTATTAAATCTCTAGTTTCTGGAGTTGCTCCTGAGAGAGTATTGCTTAGAGAAACTGCGCTTTGCTGAGAACCTTGCCAATTGTTATTGAAAGTACAGTGTGTAAATTGATAGTTTCCGCCATATAAGCAAGCTAAACTTGATAATCCAGCGCGATTTATTACAATGTTCTCCCCTTTTATTTTTCCGTTTTGTGCTAAAATACCATGATTAACGGAATTGTAAATTTGTGTGTTTTTAATGCTTACTGTTGTTTGGTCACTATTTTCTATAAACAAACCTGTTGTGGCATTTTTAATAGTTAAGTGATTAATGGTATTATTTGTACTTCCATCGGCAAGCCAGATAGTTCCCCATTGCCCAGGAATATCAGAATATAAAGGTTCTAAACGATCTCCTTCAAAAATGACTTCTTTTTCTAATTTTTCTGTTGAAGATAATGCTCCATTTACATTAAGACTTGCATTTTTACTAACCAATAAACCTGAGTTTGCATGAAAATAAACTCTTGCGCCAGGATCAAACGTAACGGTTTTTCCTTCAGGAACGGCTGCGTAACCATATATGACGTATGGTTTTTGATTTGTAAACTGTAATTCGTTATCTTCTAAGAAAAAGCCTTCTACTTCTTTACCATTGATTGGTAATGTTTCTATAGTTCCATCAGAGGATTTTTTTGGATATAAAAAAGTTGCATCTTGTATTAGTGTTACTAATTCTACGTTTTGAAGATTTGCACCACTATCAAATTGAATTTGGTCGGTATATAAAAAATCGGTTGGATTTGCATCGGTAATTGCGGCTGTTGTTTCTATAAAAATATACATGCTGTCTTTTGCTAGAAGCGTTACATTATTAAAGATCTTTCCTTCTGTTCCGTGCATTCCATCAACAGTCATTCTGTATTTAGAACTTAATCCTTTGCCTAATTTGATTGTTGGAATGGTAATGTCTTTTTTTCCTTGATTGTACACTTTTAGTTGGTATGTACTTGAACCTATATTGGTAAAAACGGTATCTAAATATACGGTGTCTTTTGAGAAAACTAAATCTCCAGTACTGGCAACGGTTTCGAAATCACTTCGACATGAACTTGTTGCTAGAAGTATTCCGATAGTAAATAGTATAAAAAAAGTACGCATTTGAATAGAATTTATGTAAAAATAGCAAAAAAGTAATTCGATTAACATATCATTTTTAATTTAGAATTGCATTTGCTACTTTGTGACTTATCTTTTATTTAATTTTACATTTTAAAGCCAAACAAATGAATTTTAGTAAAGAACAAATATTAGAGCATTGCAATCAGTTTTCACAAAATACCTTGATGCAAACGCTAAAAATTGAATATATAGATGCTGGAGAAGATTTTTTAGTAGCCAAAATGCCAGTAAATCCAGCTGTTCATCAGCCAATGGGATTATTACACGGAGGTGCATCTGTGGCACTTGCAGAAAGTGTAGGTAGTGCAGCATCATTTTTTTATATAAATCCTGAATTACAAGAAGTACGCGGAATTGAAATTTCAGCAAATCATTTAAAAAGCATTCGTGAGGGGTTTGTTTATGGAACGGCACGAATTATCCATAAAGGAAGAAGCTTACATCTTTGGGAAATTAAAATTACTGATGAAGAAGGTAATTTGGTTTCGCTATGTAAATTGACGAATATGGTTTTGGATAGAAAGAAAAGCTAATTATAATGAATGAATTTTTTTCTAAAATAAAAAAACACAAAGAGCAGAATTTGCCTTTTGTACTTTATAAAAAACCTAAGTCGGATACAATTATTGCTTTGTTGCAACAAAATAACACGTTACATAAAGTTATTGATTATAAAGAAAAAGGGTTTGTACTAGCTTCTTTTGATAAGAAACAAATTGTTCTTATTCCTGAAAATGAATCTCAAATTTGCACTAGTGAATTAGAAACAAGATCAGTAAGTCTAGTTGATATAATTGGTTTGAACGTTGATGTTAATGCTAAAAAACAATTTGAAACATTAGTAGCAAATGGAGTTGGAGCGATTGTAAATAACGAATTCCAAAAAGTAGTTTTATCACGAAGCGAAATTGTTCCTTTGAAAGATTTTGATTTTATTGAAACATTTCAAAATTTAGCAAATTTATACCCAACAACGTTAGCATATTGTTTCTTTCATCCCGAAGTTGGTTTTTGGATGGGAGCAACGCCAGAACAATTACTTAAAGCAAACGGAAATGTTTTTGAAACTACTGCTTTGGCAGGAACTCAAAAGGCAGCTTCGGCATCTGATGTTGTGTGGCAACAAAAAGAAAAAGACGAACAGCAATATGTTACTGATTTTATTGTAAAAAGATTAGGAGATGTAGCTTCATCTGTTGAAGTTACTGAGCCGTATAGTGCTAATGCAGGAAGTATCTGGCATATAAAAACCGATATTTCGGGAGTTTTAAATGCAGATTCTAGTTTAGATGAGGTGATCGATTTATTGCATCCGACACCTGCGGTTTGTGGTTATCCTAAAAAGAAATCTAGAGCATTTATTCTGGAAAATGAAAATTACGATAGAACTTTCTATTCTGGTTTTCTAGGTGAGTTAAATAGTAGTTTTGCTTCTAATTCGATAAGCTCTGATTTATTTGTGAATTTACGTAGCATGCAAATTCGTAATTCTGAGGCTATTTTGTATATGGGATGTGGAATTACAAAAGAAAGTATTCCTGAAAAGGAGTGGGAGGAAAGTGTGAATAAATCAATGACGATGAAAAGAGTTTTGAATATAAAATAAAAAATTAGTTTTCAGTTGCAGTGTCATCTTGAGCGGAGTCGAAGGATAATTTAGTATTCAGTCGCAAAGAAACCTGAAACAAAGAAAACTTTAAATAAAAAAAATAGAAGAATGAAATTAGATATATTAGCTTTTGGAGCACATCCGGATGATGTAGAATTAGGTTGCGCTGGAACAATTTTAAAAGAGATTTCTTTAGGGAAAAAAGTGGGAATTGTTGATTTAACCCGAGGTGAATTAGGAACACGTGGATCTGCTGAACTTAGAGATTTAGAAGCCGCCGCCGCAGCAAAGATATTAGGAGTCTCTGTACGCGAGAATTTAGCAATGCGTGATGGTTTTTTTGTAAATGACGAAGCGCATCAATTAGAAGTGATAAAAATGATTCGTAAGTATAAACCAGAGATTGTATTGTGTAATGCAATCGATGATCGTCATATAGATCATGGGAAAGGAAGTAAATTAGTTTCTGATGCTTGTTTTTTATCAGGGTTGATGAAGATAGAAACTACTCTTAATGGAGAGCAACAAACTGCATGGCGTCCTAAGTTAGTTTATCACTATATTCAATGGAAAAATATAGAGCCAGACTTTGTTGTGGATATCACAGGATTCACTGAAAAGAAAATAGAATCGATTTTAGCATACGGTTCGCAGTTTTATGATGCGAATTCTAAAGAACCAGCTACACCAATAACGAGTAAAAACTTTCTTGAAAGTCTAAATTATCGTGCGCAAGACTTAGGGAGGTTAGTTGGGGTAGATTTTGCTGAAGGTTTTACTATTGAAAGATGTTTGGCTATCAATAGTTTAGGAGATTTGATGTAAAAAAGATGAAAATTTTTTGTTTTTTTGTTTGCAGAACTCAACTTTAGTTGTATCTTTGCCACCGCTAAGCACTAGCAAAAATGGTGGTTGTAGCTCAGTTGGTTAGAGCATCGGTTTGTGGTACCGAGGGTCGCCGGTTCGAACCCGGTCATCCACCCAGAAGCAAGAGCCTCGAATTTATTTGAGGCTTTTTTTGTGGAATAAAGTTTCCTGAAAATAGCATTTTGCGAAATTTCACAATGACTCAAAAAAACAAAAGCAACTATTTTGTAATAGTTGCTTTTTAAATTTTAATGATTTTAGAAAAAAGAAAGATTATCTAATTTCTGCAAATGTATCTCCTTGTTTGATGTCTCCTGTACTAAATCCTTTTTTGAACCAATACATTCGTTGTTCTGATGTACCGTGTGTAAATGAGTCAGGAACTACTTGTCCTTGCATTTTACTCTGTATTGCATCATCGCCAACTGCATTTGCAGCACTCAAGGCTTCGTCAATATCTCCTTCTTCTAGGTATTGCTGGTTGTAATGTGCCCAAACTCCTGCATAAAAGTCGGCTTGAAGTTCTAGGGCAACAGATAGCTTATTAGCTTGTGCTTCGCTTTTTCCTTCTTGTGCTTTACGCATTTTAGCCGATGTTCCTAATAATGTTTGTATGTGATGTCCTATTTCGTGCGCTATAACATATGCAATTGCAAAATCCCCACCCTTGGCACCAAATCTAGTTTTTAGTTCCTCAAAGAAGGCTAAATCCATGTATACCTTTTGGTCGGCAGGACAATAAAATGGACCAGATGCCGATGTTGCTCCACCACATTGAGTTTGTACAGAATTTCTAAATAAAACTAATTTAGGATATTTATATGTCATACCGTTTTCGGTAAAAATTTTATCCCAAGTTTCTTCGTTTCTTGCTAGAACTGCTTTAACAAAATGGCCTAATTCTTCATCTTCTTTGCTTAATGGTGCAGTAGCTTCAGTTTGATTGGATTGAGAGCCTTGCATTTGTTCTAATACAGGAGTTATAAATTGTGCATTTTCACCACCAAAAATATTTACTAGTAAAATTATAATACCAATTATTCCACCACCTACAATAGTTTTACCGCCAGATGACATACCTCTTCTGTCTTCAACGTTATCACTTTCTCTTGTACCTTTCCATTTCATAATTATATGGTTTTAACGTTTTTAATCAATTTTATATACACGAATTTATATATATTTTCTGGAATAATGCTTTTATTATTCTATTTCTTTAGCATTTAGATAATAGATTTTATTATGGCTTTTTCAATGCTTCCTTTTATGATTGGTTTTGATATATATCCAGTCATTCCGGCATTAATACAATTCTGTTTTTCGTCTTTTTCTGCTCCTGCTGTTACTGCAATTATAGGTGTGTTTTTGCCTAATTTTAATTTTCGAATTGCTTTAGTAGCTTCGTATCCATTCATAACAGGCATTTGTATGTCCATAAAGATAATGTCTGGATCTATTGCTTTGTATAATTCAACGGCTTCTTTTCCGTTTTTAGCATCATATATGATGGCATTCGTAAATAGGTTTTTTATAGTGGCTCTTAGTAGTAGTCGGTTAACGTTATTGTCTTCTACGATAAGAAATTTTATTTCCTTAGCGAGCTGTTCTTCAGTTAAGACATAAATAGTATTATTGTTTTCGGTAGTGCTTTCAAAAAAAACAGGATCATATACATCGCAACTTTGTATCTTTAAATCAAAATAAAAAGTACTCCCTACATTTATTTTACTTTCTAATTTTAAATAGCTATCCATTAAGCTAAGTAGTTTATTCGAAATGGTTAATCCTAATCCTGTACCTCCAAATTTTCGAGTAGTAGAACTATCCTCTTGTGAAAATGCTTGAAAAATGCGCTTTTTATTTTCTTCAAGTATTCCGATTCCAGTATCAGAAACGGAAAAGCGTATTGTATAGATATTGTTTATTTTATCTAGAATAGTTACGTTGAGTTTTATAGTTCCTTTTTCGGTGAATTTAACTGCGTTTGCAAGTAGATTGATCAGAATCTGTTTTACTCGAACTACATCAATCCAAAAACAACTAGGTATGTCTTTATGGATGTTAAGTTCTAGTTTGAGATTTTTAAGGTTGGATTCGTATAATATTAAATCGATTACTTGATTGAGTACTTCTCTAATGTTATAATGATCAATATTTAACTCCAACTTCCCAGCTTCTATTTTAGAAAAATCTAAAATGTCATTTATTATATTGAGTAATGATTGTGCAGACTGATTGACTGTAATCATGTATTTTTGTTGAATCTCCTGTAGGTTTGTTTTCATTAATAAATTGGTAAAACCAATGATACCGTTTAGGGGAGTTCTTATTTCGTGTGACATATTTGCCAGGAAATCAGATTTTGATTTATTCGCAGCTTCAGCCAGTTGTTTGGCTTTTATGGCATCTTCCGCTTCTTTTTTGCTTGTAATATCAAAATAAATACCACCTACAAAATCAATTGTATTTCCTCTTTTGATCACATCACCAAATTCTTCTATCCAGATATATTCGCCAGACTTTCTTTTTATTCTGTAAACAGAATGTATAGGGATTCCTTTTTTTAAATTACTAACCTGAGTCTTGATGATATTTTCTTTGTCATCAGGATGTATTAGTGACATGAAAGATAATTTATTCTCTAGAAATTTTGATTTAGGATAACCAGTTAAGTTTTCTATCTCGTCATTTAGAAAAATTTTTGTGACTAATTCATCAAATTTAGACAGGTAAACAGTACCAGGGATATTATTTGCAATTAGTTTAAATTTTTCCTCACTTTCGTGGATTCTAGTTTCGTTTCTGTTTCTTTCTAAGGTCGAAGAAATATTATTGGCTAGAGATTGTAAAATATAAATTTCATCTTCAGTCCATTTTTTTTCATTAGTGCAGTCGTCAAATCCAATAAAACCTGTGAATTTATCATTGATGTATAAAGGAAGAATTAAAATAGATTTGATTTCGTTGGCAACTAATAGTTCTTTAAAAAAAGAATCTTTAAGTTTAGAAGTGAATGTGTTTAGTGTTTTTTTGTTTTGAGCAAGAGCAAATATCTCGCTTAATTTTTCGGTATTAAAACTTTGTAATTTTGTAATTTGTTTTACAACTCCCTTTCTTGCCCATTTGTGTTTTTGGCTTATAAGTTTTGTATTGTTGTCTTTTTCGTAGTAAAACAGATGATCTGCTTTTGAAGCTTTCCCTATTATATCAAAGGTTTCTTCAAACATTTTAGAGGTGTTTTTACTTAATAAAAACTTTTCAGTACATAATGCCAGTGCAGATAATAGCTGACTCTTGAATTCCAATTTTTTTTCTGCTATTAATCTCATTTGAGATGAAACAGCGAGAGATATAATATCTGAAATTGTTCGACCAAAACTGATGTCTTCATTGTCCCAAATTCGTTTGTTTGGCGTCGATTCAAAACAAAGAATACCAGTAAGTTGTCCGTTTGTAAAGATTGGAAGATCCAACATCGATTTAATGTTGTTCTTTAAGAAAGTGTCTTTTGTAAATTCAGATATTTCTAATTGATCAAATACGTTTGGAGCGTTAATTATAGTTTTGTTTATTATAGAGTCAAAATAAATAGGGTAATGTTCCTTTTTTAAGACTCTTTTCTTATCGAGTTTCTGATTGTCTGTGCTGTATAGATTTGTGCAACTAATAGTATCTTCTGTGTATTTCCAATAGCTTACACGCTCAGTTTTTGAAGCAATTGCAGCTTCTTTGATAATTAATTGAACAACACTGTCTGTGTCCTCATAATTGCTAAAGTTGGTAGTCGATAATTTTTTGGATACAGTATTGTAATGTTCTGTTTTTTCTTGTCTAATTTTATTTTTTATCTCAATGATTTTCAGTTTGGTGATGTCTCTTGCAATACCTGCATAACCTGTTATTTCTCCCAAGTCATTCTTACGGATAATAACTTTAAGTGAAACCCATAATTCTTCTTGATTTTTTGTCAATAAAGGGATTTCTATAGTAGGGAAATTATTTTCTTTTTTCTTTAGATTTTCTTCTAGATTTTCATAAAACTGCATTGCATTAGTAATGTAATCTAGACGAATGAATTCTAAATAATTATGTGAGATAATCTCTGATTCAGAATAGCCTAATGTTGAAATTGCAAATTCATTGATGAAAATAAAATTACCATCATCGTCAGTTTCAAAAATTAAATCGGTGGCTGTTTGAATTAAGTTTTTATATAAATCACGGGTATTGATTTGTTCTGTAATATCTTGTCCGATTCCAATTATTAGGTTTTCAGAGAATTTTTTGTCTTTCCATTGGATGTGTCTATATTCTCCGTTTTTACACTTTAATTTTCTAATGTAGAGTTTGTTATCTGTGTAATTTAAATGGTATTCTTCGCCAATAAATTCTGGATCTTCGGTAAGGTCCCAAAATGCCATTCCCATGACTTCTTCAGGAGTATATCCGAGGATATCAGTTATGGTTTCGCTACAAAATAAAATTTCACCCTTGCGATTGCTTGCAATAGTGAGCGAATTTCCTTTATGTACTATTTCATTAGAAAAACGAAATTTATCATTTTGGTTTAATAAAACAGCGTATTTTACGTAACTGACAACAAATATAATAAGTGAAAAGTTAATTAAAATTATTGATGTTTTTAAGGGGACTAATTGTGATATTGTTACATCAATTAAAAATAAAAACAAGAAGCCTGAAAAAAACCAATATAATTTTATCGGTTTTAAAATATTGTAAGAGAAGTAAAAAGCAACAATAAAACTAATTATGGGAGTAATATCTTCTGGAATAAGTATCACATTGCGAATTATGTGAAAAAAGAACAGTAAAAATAATGTGATGAAGATATACTGTACATTTTTACGTAAGTATTCAATTTTGGTTGTAATAAAATAGAATAATAAAAAGGATAGACCAATTGAAGTATTTACAACTAGTAAACTTTTAGGTCTTATTTTAAAAATTTCATTGATTATTTCAATTACAATAATGGTGATTCCTAGAAACAAAAAATAGAGTAGATATTCTTTGTCAGAGGTTTTGTTCTCCTTTTCTTTTTCAATAAAATTACCTAATTGCTTTTTTATGTTGAAAAAATGGTAAATCAAGAAAATAACAAAGCCCAATAAAGCAAGCCCTAGAGCTGGAAATTTTGGGCTATTATAAAAAACAAATGATTTACTGCTTACTATGTCGTTATGTAACAATAGCTTATTGATCAAGCCTGTTAGGTTTGACCAAATAGCTATTATTGTTATAAAACTATAGTTAAGAACCATAGATTTTGGAGGTATTTTGTTTTAATTAAATATATTCTGGAGAAATATTTTATTAATTTTTTTATAGAAAGATCTTTGGACCAGAATTTGAGTCTTTAGTTTTTTCTAGTGTGTCTTTACCAACAATTGAAGAATAGATTGCATAGGTCATAGAATATATAAAAGGAATAGTAAAAATTACTCCAATACAACATCCTATAAATCCTACCATTGCAGCCAATGCTGAAACAATTAATAATAAAGCAAGTATAAACGGTTGTTTTGAAACTAACATAAAGCTAGTTTTAATGGCATCTACAGCGTTGAAATTACCAAAAATAATTAATGGTATTGTTAGGTAAGTAAAAAGTGAAATTAGCAATGATATTACTGTTCCTAAGAATGATAAGTTTAGAGTTTGTAGTATTACAGATATAGGCACATTTATAATTGATATAATCAATGTAGCTGTAATAATATTTGTTAAGTAGGGTAATCTATAGTAATAAAATATGGTCGATACATTAAATTCTTCATCTTTGTCTGCGCAATCGGCCATTTTTAAAAAGCCAGCTGTAAAAGGAGCAATAACTAAAGCTAATACAAGCATACTTGCTACATAAATTACAAGCGATTCTCCAGATAAGTTAAAGTTTTGGAGGTTTTCTAAAGATTCTTTTGAGAAACTCTCGATCCCAAAAATTGAGATTACAAGTCCAGAACCAAAAACACCAAGTATAAAGTAAGAAATAAATATAATTAATCCAGCGTAAAGAGCTATTTTTTTATAATTTTCGAATGCATGATTAAATACATCTGAAAAATCTATTTGATAGCCAATTTTTTTGATTTCTTCAATTCGTTGTTGTGTAAGATTCATATTTTTTAAAGTAGTTATTCGATTATATTTAGTTTTCTAGATTGTCAGTTTGTGAAATATCAGTAGTAAATGTAGTATATTTTTTAAATTGACCAAGTTAAAAATACTTTTTTGGTATAACGATTTAGCATAAGTATCTAGTTTATTAAGAAAGTTAAATGTGCATTAATTAATGTCTAAAATTGGTTTGTTTACATCCAATCTAATAATCTTTTGATCGTAGCCAATTTGTCTTTATATGGAGCATACCGCATAGGTAAGTCGAGCCAGTTTGCTTTTTTTACAATGCTTTTATGGTGCGAGAAAATATCAAAACTTAATTTTCCATGATAAGCTCCAATACCACTATGTCCTACGCCTCCAAACGGAAGTCTTTTATTAGAAAAATGTACAATTGTATCATTAATACATCCTCCTCCAAATGAATAACGGGCAATTATTTTTTTTGTGAAATTTCGATTTTCACTAAACACATATAAGGCTAAAGGTTTTTCGTATTGATCAATGCTATTTTTTATATCAGCCTCGGTTTTGTATGTGAGTATAGGTAATATTGGACCGAAAATTTCTTCTTGCATGATGGCACTTTCGATGCTTGGCTCGTCAATAAGTGTAGGGGCAATATAAAGATTTTTAGCATCAGTTTGTCCTCCAAAAACAACTTTTTTTTGCTCAATCATGCTATCTAATCGAACCCAGTTTTTGGTGTTAATTATTCTTGCAAAATCGGGTGATTCTTGTGGGTTGTGACCATAAGCTTTGGTGATTTCATCTTTTAGATATCCTATAAAATGAACTTTCATGTCCTTATGAATTAAAATGTAATCGGGGGCAATACAGGTTTGTCCAGCATTAATAAATTTACCCCAGACAATTCTTTTAGCAGCCAATTTTAAATTCGCAGTTTCATCAATAATGCATGGGTTTTTACCTCCAAGTTCTAGTGTAACTGGAGTAAGATTCTCAGCGGCAGCTTTTGCAACAATTTTTCCAACAGCTACACTTCCTGTAAAAAATATATAATCCCAGCGCTTCTCTAAAAGTTTTTGCGAAACATCGACTCCTCCTTGTACCACTTCGACATGATTGATGTGGAATGTTTTTTGGATGATTTCGGTTATTATTTCTGCTGTTTTTGGAGTCAGTTCAGAAGGCTTTAAAATAACCTTGTTTCCTGCCGCTACAGCCGAAATTAAGGGGCATAATGCCAGTTGAAAAGGATAGTTCCAAGGAGCAAGAATTAATACTTTTCCGTAAGGTTCTTTATAGATATAATCTGTAGAAGGGAAGTTAAGTATTGATGGGAGTATTCGTTGTGGTTTTGCCCAATTTTGAATGTTTTTTATGGTATCTTTTAGTTCAGAAATAACATAATTAGTTTCAGTTAAAACAGCTTCAAAAGCAGGTTTCTTGAAATCATTATGGAGGGCTTTAATAATTAAATCTTCGCTTTTTTGTATGTTGAATAATAGTTTTTTAAGCGTCTCTTTTCTGTAACCGATGTCATTTTTATAGTCCATTTTAAAATCAGCTTAGTTTTACACTATGCAAGTTAATTTTAAAATTTTAAATAAAATAGTTTTTATTCAAAAATCATAAAGCATTCCATATTACTTCATCTGGAGTAGGAGCAATAATGGTAAGTGGTTCTTTTGTTACTGGATGTATGAAGGTTAATTTTCTGGCATGAAGATGAATTCCTCCATCAGGATTACTTCGGTCAAAACCGTATTTTAAATCTCCTTTGATAGGTGATCCAATTGCCGAAAGTTGTGCTCTAATTTGGTGATGTCTGCCTGTATGTAAATTGATTTCTAGCGCTACATAATTCTGAAGTTCTTTAAAAACCGTATAATCCAAACTGGCTAGTTTGCTATCTGGAACTTCTTTTAGATGCGCTTTTGAAGTGTTGTTTTTTTCGTTTCTTTTTAAAAAGTGAACTAGTTTTGCGGTTACTTCTTTAGGTTTGTTTTTAACAACTGCCCAATAGGTTTTTTGAGTTTCGCGATTGCTAAATAATTCATTCATACGCGTTAATGCTTTACTTGTTCTAGCAAAAACAACTATCCCAGTTGTAGGACGGTCTAAACGATGTATCACGCCTAAAAATACGTCACCAGGTTTATTATATTTGTCTTTTATGTATTCTTTTACAACATCAGATAGTGGTTTGTCACCCGTTTTATCACCTTGTACAATATCGCCTACGCGTTTATTTACAACAATGATGTGATTGTCTTCGTGGAGAACTTGGAGATTATCTTTGGTTGAAATGATTTTCATATTAGACTTTTTAGATTTTTAGACAGGCTTAGACTTCTTAGATTTTTAGAATAAAATATTATAATAAAGTAGCTCTAAACCGTGATGTCATTTTAATAATTTCTTCCAATAAATTGGTTAATTCAATTGTGTTTTCTTCTGTAATAAATCCTAAATCTGACGAGATTAGAAGCTGTGTTTCTACTTCATAAGCAGATCCAATGGCAATTTCTAAAAATCGTGCAAAATCTTTATTAGAGTTTCTTGATGAACCTTCGGCAATATTGGATGGAATTGAAACTGATGCTCTTCTGAGTTGATTTGTGATTCCGAATTTTTCTTCACTAGGAAATGTAGCGGTGATATTATAAATTTTAGAACAAAGTAATCTGCTCTTTTTCCATATTCCTAGTTGTTTAAATTGATGCATTTTCAGATTTTTAGATTGGGTTATACTTACTTAGATTATTGAGGTCTGTAAAATTAGCATATAAAATAAGATTTATACTACAAAAAACATAATAACTCAATAATCTAAGTAAGTCTAATAATCTAAGAAGTCTAAATTTAGTATTGTTCACTAGTATTAGGGAAATCTCCTGATTTCACATCATCTACATATTGGCTAATTGCTGTAGTCATTCCTTCGTACAAATTCATGTAGCGTCTTAAGAAACGTGGACTAAACTCATTGTTCATTCCTAGCATATCGTGAATTACAAGAACTTGACCATCTACTTGACCACCAGCTCCAATTCCGATAACTGGGATTGAGATACTTTCGGCAACCTTTTGAGCTAAATGTGCAGGGATTTTTTCAAGAACCAAAGCAAAACAACCAATTTTTTCTAGCATTTTTGCATCAGCAATTAGTTTTTCGGCTTCATCCTCTTCTTTTGCACGAACAGTGTATGTTCCGAATTTATATATTGATTGTGGTGTTAAACCCAAGTGTCCCATAACAGGAATTCCAGCGTTTAATATCTTTTTTATAGATTCTTTAATTTCTTTTCCTCCTTCTAGTTTTACAGCATGACCACCGCTTTCTTTCATGATTCTGATAGCAGAACGTAAAGCTTCTTTTGGATCCGATTGGTAGCTTCCAAAAGGTAAATCAACAACTACCAAAGCTCTTTCGATAGCTCTTACTACAGATGATGCATGATATATCATTTGATCCAAAGTAATTGGTAATGTAGTTTCATGACCTGCCATTACATTTGAAGCCGAGTCTCCAACAAGAATTACATCAATTCCAGCAGTATCAACAATTTTGGCCATGGTGTAATCGTAAGCCGTAAGCATTGAAATTTTTTGCCCATTGGCTTTCATTTCAATTAATGATTTAGTCGTAATTCTTTTATAATCTTTTTTTGCTACAGACATTGTGATCTATGATTTAGTTCCGATACAATCGGATTGATTTATATTTTGAATCTGTAAAAGTAATAAATAGAATTTTTTTAAATCTAATTTTGATTGGGAATATAAAAATGGGAGGTAAAAGTTTTGAAGAATTATTATTAATGGAAAGTATTTAGAAGTATTTTATTAACAAATAACTAAAATAACTAATTTTGAAAAATAAATTCACAAATTTCTATTTTGAAAAAGACACTTATTATTGACGATGAAGAAAAATTACGTAATCTTCTCGCTAGAATCATACGCTCAGAAGGTTTCGAAGTCTTTGAAGCACCAGATTTAAAATCGGGTTATAAGAAATTGGAACAAAATGATATTGATGTTGTGCTTTGTGATGTTAAGCTTCCTGATGGAAATGGTGTTGATTTTCTTCAAAAGATAAAATCGGCTTTTCCACTTACAGAAGTTATTTTGTTAACTGCTTTTGGTAATATTCCTGATGGTGTTCAAGCCATGAAAAATGGCGCTTTCGATTATATTGTAAAAGGGGATGATAATGATAAAATTATTCCGCTTTTATATAAGGCTTTAGAGAAAGTACAATTACAGAAGAAAGTCAAACAACTCGAAAAACGTATTTCTGATAAATATTCATTTGATAATATTATTGGAAAATCAAAAGGATTGGAGCAAGTAATTGATTTGGCACGAAGAGTTTCTAAAACGGATTCGACTGTGCTTTTAACTGGTGAAACAGGAACAGGGAAAGAAGTTTTTGCACAGTCTATTCATGAAAATAGTAATAGAGTTGGAAAATCATTCGTGGCATTAAATTGCAGTACTTTTAGTAAAGAAATCCTTGAGAGTGAATTGTTCGGACATAAGCAAGGCGCCTTTACAGGTGCGATTAAAGATAAAAAAGGTTTTATAGAAGAAGCAAACGGAGGGACTTTATTTCTTGACGAAATAGGAGAAATGCCATTAGAATTGCAAGCGAAGTTATTACGTGTGCTAGAAACCAATGAATACATTCAGCTAGGGGACACTACTCCTCGAAAATCTAACTTTAGGTTGATTGCTGCAACTAATAGGGATTTAAAAACAGAAAGTGAAGAACATCGTTTTCGATCAGATTTATATTTTAGGTTGAATATATTTGAAATTAAAATTCCGTCTTTGCGCGAAAGAGTAAAAGATATCGAACCATTGGCACATTATTATGTAAAACAATTTTCGGATAAAACCAATAAAAAAGCGTTGTCTATAGATGAAGGTTTCATGCAAAAAATGGAATCATATCAATGGCCAGGAAATGTTCGTGAATTAAAAAACGTTATAGAACGTTCTGTTATTTTGGTAAATGGTGATGTTTTAACTTTGGATGTTTTGCCTTATGAAATGCAACATCAAGTGGATAAAAGTAGCAAAATAGTTTCTGCATTTTCAATGCAGAGCATCGAAAAACTTCATATTCAGAAAGTACTTAATTATACTAAAGGAAATAAAGCAGAAGCAGCACGATTACTAGAAATAGGAGTTGCAACTCTTTATCGGAAATTAGACGAATATAACATTCATTAGTAGAACATACTATTCTGAGAAAAGCCTATCATTTTGATAGGCTTTTTTTATGGCTTTTTTTAATGTAAATTTGATATAGTATTGATTTTAAATACTTTGCGGGTTTTTGTTTTTTTTGGAATGTATTTTGGCATAAGGGAAGAGAACATAAAAAATCATTCTTATGAAAAATCAAGTCAGCTCGATCTATAAACAAGCAGAACGCTTTGCAGAAGTTACTAAGACAGCTATCATTACTGGAAATATTATTAGAGCAAAAAAATGTCTAGCACTTGCTGAGCGACTTTATATTACGGGAAGCTACGAAACTAAAAGTGCCATTTCGAATGTGTACGTTTTCTCGGTTTCTTCTTTTATGGAATTGCGTCACTGTACGATTTCTGATTTATTTCCAAAATCGTTGAAGGCAGAATACATAAAACAAATTAATTCTTTGGGAGTATAGTTTGTGAAATGTAAAATGACTCGTGTTTCGCATTAAAAAAAATATCACTTATTACTTCTAACATTTTCACATTTAACCATTTTAATAAAAAAAACCTATGTTAATCACTATTCTTTTACTCGCACTGGCTGTTTTACTCTTTGCGATTTTTTTTAAATCTGTAGAATTCTTTGAAAAAATTTAAATCATGACTGCATTATTTATTATTGCCCTTGCTGTTTTTGGCTATTTGATTTATGTATTAATCAAACCCGAAAAATTTTAAATTACGTAAAATGCTTTCTGTAAAAAAGTAAAAAGAGAAAAGTAAGAAGGTTAGATGATGTACATCAGTTTGTTTTTACTTCTCATATTTTACAATTAACATTTTACAATAAACAAAACACATCTTATGAATACAGAATTATTTGGCATCATCGGTATTTTTATCCTAACGATAGTTTTAGCCATTCCTTTAGGGAAATATATTGCTAAAGTCTATTTGGGCGATAAAACACTATTTGATCCGATTTTCAATCCAATTGAAAAACTTATTTTTAAAATCAGTGGAATTAATTCCACCCAGGAAATGAACTGGAAACAACACTTAAAAGCTCTTTTAAGTATAAATATGGTTTGGTTTTTTCTTTGCTTTTTTATCTTATTGTTTCAAGGGTCATTATTTTTAAACCCCGATAACAATCCATCGATGAGTCCAGATTTAGCATTTAATACAGCTATTTCGTTTCTTGTAAATTGTAATTTACAACATTACTCGGGTGAAAGCGGTGTATCTTATTTATCACAAATGTTCTTGATGTTCTTGCAATTTGTTTCGGCTGGTGTCGGACTGGCTGCTGCCGCAATGGTTTTTACGGCCATGAAAGAGAGAACTACAGATAAGCTAGGTAACTTTTATAATTACTTTATAAAAAGTTGTACTCGTATTTTATTACCACTTTCTGCTATTGTAGCTACTGCTCTTGTATTTAGCGGTTCTCCAATGACTTTTGAGGGTAAAGATGCAATCACTACTTTACAAGGTGATAATGTGGAGGTTTCTCGCGGACCAGCGGCAGCTTTTATTGCTATAAAACATATTGGTACAAATGGTGGTGGATTTTTTGGAGCTAACTCAGCTCATCCATTAGAGAATCCTAGTTATTTTTCGAATGCTGTCGAATTATGGGCTCAATTAATTGTTCCGTTTGCAATGATTTTTGCTTTAGGTTTTTATTTAAAGAAAAGAAAATTTTCATATGTAATTTTTGGAGTAATGACGATCGGATTCTTACTTCTGGTTATCCCAACGGTTACGAGCGAAATTAATGGGAATCCTGCTATCGAAAGAATGGGAATTGCTCAAGCAACAGGAGCCATGGAAGGTAAGGAGGTTCGTTTTGGACCAGCTATTTCAGGATTCTGGAGTATTGCCACAACAGTAATTTCTACAGGTTCAGTTAATAGCATGCACGATAGCTCGATGCCTATTTCGGGTGCTATGGAATTACTTGCTATGATGGTCAACGCTTTTTATGGTGGTTGTGGTGTTGGTATCCTTAACTTTTATGTTTTTATTATTCTGGCAGTATTTATTTCTGGATTAATGGTGGGTCGAACTCCTGAATTTTTAGGTAAGAAAATCGAAGCTCGGGAGGTTAAAATTGCTGCTTTTATTGCTATTCTTCATCCTTTATTGATACTATCAGGAACGGCTTTGGCATCTTATTTTGCTGCTAATGATACTGCAATGGGATTTTGGTTTAGCGGTAATGCAACGGGTTGGTTAAATAATCCAGGGAATCATGGATTTTCGGAAATGTTATATGAATATACCTCGAGTGCAGCCAATAATGGTTCTGGCTTTGAAGGTTTAGGAGATAACAATCCTTTCTGGAATATTACTACTGGTATAGTATTGTTGTTGAGCCGTTTTATTCCTATAATCGGGCCATTGGCTATTGCTGGATTACTTGCTAATAAAAAATATATCCCTGAAAGTGCTGGAACTTTAAAAACGGATACTTCTATTTTTGGAGTTATGGTTTTTGCTGTAATCGCAATTATCGCCGCCTTATCATTCTTCCCAGCGTTGGCGCTTGGACCTTTAGCGGAGTTCTTTACACTTAAATAATAATTCATTTTTTGAATGATAGACGCAATTTTAAACGCATAGAAATATAAAATTTAAACAAAAAAGAGTATCGTATTTCAATATAGCCCGTGGTTTCAACCATGGGAAACGATAGGGATTGTGTTAATATATTGCGTTCCAACGGTTGAAACCGTTGGCTATGTTCAATAGAAAAATAATTACAGTCTATGTTTTTATGTGTTAAGAAACGGTCAACTAAATAAAATAATATAAAAGAAAATGACTAACAATAAATCCAATTCATTGTTTGAAAGTAAGCAGGTAAAAGATGCCTTGGTGCAATCTTTTGTGAAGCTTAATCCAAAATTGATGATTAAAAATCCGGTAATGTTTACCGTAGAAATAGGAACTGCCATTATGCTTGCCGTTTGTATTTCCATATTAATGGGAGCACAGGACCAAGGTAGTTTTGCTTATAATTTAATTGTATTTTTAATTTTACTAGCAACTCTTTTGTTTGCCAATTTCGCCGAAGCGATTGCCGAAGCAAGAGGTAAAGCGCAAGCGGATAGTTTAAGAAAAACACGAGAAGAAACGCCTGCAAGACAAATTCTGGCTAACGGTGAAATTAAAAACATTAGTTCTTCGGAATTAAAAAAAGGAGATGTTTTTGTTTGTGAGGCAGGAGATTTAATTGCAACTGATGGTGAAATCATCGAAGGTTTGGCTACAATTGACGAAAGTGCGATTACTGGAGAAAGTGCTCCTGTAATTCGAGAAGCTGGTGGAGATAAATCATCAGTAACTGGAGGTACAAAAGTATTGTCGGATAAGATTAAAGTAATTGTAACCTCTGAACCGGGAGAAAGTTTTCTTGATAAAATGATTGCTTTAGTAGAAGGAGCAAGTCGTCAGAAAACTCCAAATGAAATAGCTCTAACTATTTTACTAGCGGCATTTACTCTAATCTTTGTAATTGTTTGTGTTACCTTAAAACCATTTGCTGATTATGCCAACGCACCAATAACAATTGCTGCTTTTATTTCTCTTTTTGTATGCTTAATTCCAACGACAATTGGAGGTTTACTTTCAGCAATCGGAATTGCAGGTATGGACAGAGCATTGCGTGCCAATGTAATTACAAAATCTGGAAAAGCGGTAGAAACTGCTGGAGATATTGATGTATTGCTTTTGGATAAAACAGGAACAATTACAATAGGAAACAGAAAAGCTACTAATTTTTATCCTGCTGAGGGTGTTTCAGAAAAAGATTTTATTGAATCGGCTGTATTAAGTTCTCTTGCTGACGATACTCCAGAAGGAAAAAGTATTATCGAACTAAGTAAAACGTTAGATGTGACAGGAAAAATGGAAGCTGCTATCTCACTTCTTACTGATAACATTTCACAAACTATCAAGTTTACTGCTGAAACCAGAACGAGTGGTGTTGTTTTAAAAGATGGAACCAATATAAGAAAAGGAGCTCAGGATGCTGCGAAAAACATTGCACTTCAAGCAGGGAATACTTTTCCAGCAGATACAGCTCAAAAAGTAATTGATATTTCTTCTAAAGGAGGAACGCCATTGATAGTTATAAAGAATAGTCATGTGCAAGGTGTTATTGAATTACAGGATATTATAAAAACAGGAATGAAAGAACGTTTTGACCGTTTGAGAAAAATGGGTGTAAAAACGGTTATGGTTACTGGAGATAATCCTCTTACAGCTAAGTTTATTGCTGAAGCTGCAGGTGTTGATGATTTTATTGCTGAAGCAAAGCCTGAAGATAAAATGAACTACATTAAGAATGAACAACAAATGGGTAAACTCGTTGCAATGATGGGTGATGGTACTAATGATGCTCCCGCTCTTGCTCAAGCTGATGTAGGTGTTGCAATGAATAGTGGAACTCAAGCAGCTAAGGAAGCTGGAAACATGGTTGATCTTGATAATGACCCAACTAAGTTAATTGAGGTTATTGAAATTGGAAAACAGTTGTTAATGACTAGAGGAACGCTTACTACTTTCTCTATTGCGAATGACGTAGCGAAATATTTTGCAATTGTTCCTGCACTTTTTATCACTGCAATTCCAGCTCTTGAAGGATTGAATATCATGCATTTGCATAGTCCTGAAAGCGCCATTTTATCGGCTGTAATCTTTAATGCAATTATCATTCCGATACTAATTCCTCTAGCATTGAGAGGTGTTGATTATAAACCAATCGGAGCGAGTGCCATCCTAAAACGAAACTTATTGATATATGGTTTAGGTGGATTAATTATTCCTTTTATTGGTATTAAATTAATTGATTTGGTTGTAGCTCTTTTTATGTAATTAAATAAAGGTTCTGAGGTACTAAGTTACTAAGGCTCTAGGGAAAACTTAGAAACTTAGAGACTTAGTCCCTTAGAAACTCAAAAAAAAACTCAAATGAAAAATATATTTTCAATATTAAAATTGACTTTGCTTACGATTGTTTTGTTTGCGGTTATTTATCCTTTGGCAATTTATGGTATTGCGCAGTTTGCGCCTAACCAAGGTAAGGGAGAAACAATTTCGGTTAATGGTAAAGTAGTAGGATATCAAAAAATAGGTCAAAAATTTGACAAGCCTAATTATTTTTGGGGTCGTCCTTCGGCAGTAGATTATAACGCTGCGGGTAGTGGAGGAAGTAATAAAGGACCAAGCAATGTTGATTACTTAGCAGTGGTTCAAAAAAGAATTGATACTTTCTTAATCGTTCATCCTTATTTAAAAAAATCCGAAATTCCTGCCGATATGGTTACTGCTTCGGGTAGTGGTTTAGATCCGAATATTTCACCACAAGGTGCTTTGGTTCAGGTGAAACGTGTTGCCAAAGAAAGAAAATTAGATGAAGATAAAGTTAAAGCTTTGGTTGAATCTAAAATCAGTACTCCAAAGTTTGCAGGTACTGCAATGGTGAATGTTTTAGAATTGAATATTGCTCTTGACGAACTTTCTAAAAAAGGATCTTAGGTTTTTGCTCCTGCATTTTATGTCATTTTAACGAAGGGAATTCGAGTGGTAGAGAACAGACGAATTAAATTACCCAATATTAAACGAATGTACTTTTAACAATATGTGCCAGCATATGTGATTTTTCCTTCGTCGAAATGACAAATTTGGAATAAAAAACTAAATTTTTTAATGAGAATGCCTAACCTGTTAGGATAAAAAACTTTTAAATATGATGATTAATACTAAATCTAACAGGTTTTAAAAATCTGTTAGCAAGGTTTCTAGTGCCTTGTGTGTATGAAAATTTACGGACAAAATAGAGATAAGCTTGTAGTTACTTTATCTGAATTTGCCCTTTATGACCTAATAGGTTTTGGATGCCTGTTAGGATAACTAAAGCCCTTGTTGCCCCAAGTGTTTTAGCCCAGTTCTGATATTTATCGGAAGAAGCGATATCCTTTTCTGGCTTCTTTAGCCAGGAAAAGATATAGCGGATAGCTGGTCCCGATAGTTATCGGGATACCTCCAAAAAAACGAATAGATAAATTTTAATTATACTCGATAGGTTATAGAAACTTGTTGGGTTTGGATCCCTTATAAAATGAAAAAAATAATACTTACAGCTTTAATAGCTTTCGGATACACAACAGTTAATGCTCAAGAAGAATCTAAAAGTCCGTTTACTTTTACGGGCTATATAGATACTTATTATAGTTATGATTTTGGGAAACCAGATAATCATACTCGTCCAGGTTTTCTTTATAATTATAACAAGCATAATGAGGTAAACCTGAATTTAGGTTTGGCAAAAGTGAATTATGCTAAAGATAATGTTCGAGGGAATTTTGCTCTTATGGCTGGAACTTATGCTGAGTATAATTTGGCCGCCGAGCAAGGTTTATTAAAAAATGTATATGAGGCTAATGTGGGAGTGAAAATTTCGCAAGAACATAACCTTTGGATTGATGCGGGAATTATGCCTTCGCACATTGGTTTTGAAAGTGCAATAGGAAAGGATTGTATGACTTTGACCAGAAGTATCCTGGCTGAAAATTCTCCGTATTATGAAGCGGGTGTGAAATTAGGATATACATCTAAGAGCGAAAAATGGTATTTGGCAGTTATGTATTTAAATGGATGGCAGCGCATTCAGAAGGTTGAAGGGAATCAGACTCCTGCCTTTGGATCACAGGTTACTTATAAACCAAATTCAGGAGTTACATTAAACTGGAGTACTTATGTTGGGAATGAGTATCCTGATGTGGATAGAAAATGGAGGTATTTTAATGATTTCTTCGGACAGTTTAGAGTGTCTGAAAAAGTAAATTTAATTGCTGGTTTTGATATCGGTGCGCAACAAGCTACAAACGGTAGTTCGAATTATGATATTTGGTACACTCCAATTGTTATGGCGCAGTATAAACCAACTAATAAAATTCAGTTAGCGGCTCGAGGCGAATATTACCAAGATAAAAAAGGTGTTATTATAGCTACTGGAACTCCAAATGGCTTTAAAACATACGGTTTCTCAGCCAATTTTGATTATTTGGCTACAGAAAATGTGATATTTAGATTAGAAGCACGAACTTTGAATAGTAAAGACAATATCTTTTTGAAAAATAATAATCCAACAGATAGTAACGTGTTCATAACGACTTCTTTGGCAATTTCTCTTTAACTTTAGGCTATAAGCTTTAAGCGATAGGCTTTTTAGAGTCGCATTGCTTAAAGCTTACTGCTTATAGCATAATGCAATAAAATATGGATAGCGAAAAGGAAAATAATGTTAAGCACTTTCTCGATTTAATTCAGAAATCCCGTAAAGGTAAGTTTAAGGTCTACATTGGTATGAGTGCTGGTGTAGGCAAAACTTTTCGTATGCTACAGGAAGCGCATACATTGTTGAAAAATGGAATTGATGTAAAAATCGGATATATAGAAACACACAATCGTAAGGAAACGCATGAATTGCTGGATGGTTTACCTGTGATTCCGCGTCGTTCTATTTTTTATAAAGGAAAGCAACTGGAAGAAATGGATGTGCAGGCTATAATTAACCTGCGACCTGAGGTGGTTATTGTAGATGAACTAGCACATACAAACATTGAAGGAAGTAAGAATGAAAAACGCTGGCAAGATGTTCTTGAGATTTTAGAATCTGGAATAAATGTGATTTCGGCAGTTAACATTCAGCATATCGAGAGTTTAAATCAAGATGTAAAACGCATAACCAATGTTGATGTTAAAGAACGCATTCCAGATAATGTATTGCGACTAGCAGATGAGGTTGTAAATATCGATTTGACATCGGAGGATTTAATTGACAGATTAAAGGAAGGGAAAATTTATACGGCTGATAAAATTCAGACGGCATTGAATAATTTTTTTAAGTCTGATCAGATCTTGCAGTTACGAGAATTGGCTCTAAAAGAAGTTGCAAGTCAGGTAGTGCGAAAAGTAGAAAATGAGGTTCCTAAAACGCAAGCGTTGCGACATGAAAAATTATTGGCTTGTATAAGCAGTAATGAAAAAACAGCAAAGAATATTATTAGAAAAACAGCTCGATTGGCTAGTTATTATAATAGTGACTGGTATGTATTGTATGTTCAATTACCAAAGGAAAGTAGTGATAAAATTGCTCTTGATAAGCAACGTCATTTAATTAATAATTTTAAATTAGCTACAGAACTCGGTGCTGAGGTAATTAAAATAGAAGGCACTAATATTACCAATACAATACTTACTATTGTAGAACAAAAACAAATTACAACAGTATGTATAGGGAAACCCCATTTTAACTTATTTAAAGTAATTTTGTCAACTTCGATTTTTAGACGATTATTAAATCGCCTTTCTTTATCGAATGTTGACCTTGTTGTTTTATCTTAAAAAATGTAAATTATAATTTTAAAACATATTAGTAATTTAAGTTCGTGTAAGTTTTGTTTTTATGTAACGACTTATATTTTCTCGAAAAACTTATGTGGATTAAGTAATAAATAAAAAAACTTGTTTTTAAAACATGCGTGATGAAAATTAAAACAAAATTAAATCTGGGTGTTGGATTGTTATTCTTAATGATAATTATTCTTTCATTAGTAAGTGCCTTTTATATTTTTTTGATAAAAGAGGACACCGAAAATATCTTGAAAGCAAATTATAATACATTAGAATATTCTAGGAATATGCTGACTTCGCTTGATACAGCAAATGATATTGATAATAAAGCAATTGTTTTTTTTAGAGATAATTTGAAAAAACAACTTATTAATGTAACAGAAAATGGGGAAGACAAAGCGACAAATAATTTACAAGAAAGTTTTAATAAATTAGAGCATAATTGGAATAATGAAGCATTAAAAAGTCAGGTACGCCAAGATATTTTTGCAATCATGAAACTCAATATGGACGCAATGAAACTGAAAGGGGATATTGCAAAAAAAACTGCAGAAACGGCTAATTTTTCGATTGCAATTGTTGGTACACTTTGTTTTTTAATTGCGTTTAATTTATTAATTAATCTACCCAATAATATTGCAAATCCAATCAAAGAATTGACAGAAAGTATTAAGCAAATCGCTAATAAAAACTATTCAGAACGTGTTCATTTTATGAATCATAACGAATTTGGTGATTTGGCAAAATCATTTAATACAATGGCAGAGAAGCTCAAGGAATATCATGATAGTAATTTATATAAATTATCATTCGAGAAGAAACGCTTAGAGACTTTAATAAACAATATGCATGATCCGATAATTGGGTTGGATAATCAAGGAAAAGTTTTATTTGTAAATGATGAAGCACTTAAGATTATTGGAATGAAATCGGAAGAAGTAATTGGTGAATTGGCTACAACTTTGGCTTTAAAAAACGATTTGATGAAATCTTTAATCATTAATGATCTTGAAAGTACAAAAGCACATCCTATGAAAATTTTTGCCGATGGAAAAGAAAGTTATTTTGATAAGGAGAAGGTTACTATTGCAATTACACCAACAGGGGAGGATGAAGCTATTAATATAGGGGAAGTAATTATTTTACGAAATATTACACTGTTTAAAGAACTTGACTTTGCTAAGACTAATTTTATAGCAACAGTTTCACATGAGTTAAAAACTCCTATTTCGTCAATTAAATTAAGTCTTCAATTATTAGAAAAGCCTAATACAGGTGCCATTAATGAAGAACAGAAACAATTAATTGATAGTATTAAGGATGATAGCCAGCGTTTGTTGAAAATTACGGGTGAATTACTTGATTTGGCACAACTAGAAACGGGTAATATCAAACTTAATATTGGACAATGTAGTCCGTATAAAGTGATAGAATACGCTCTGGAGGCTGTAAAAGTTCAAGCAGAACAAAAACAAATTGAATTGATTGTCGAAAGTGAATCTAATCTTGCAGATATTAAAGCCGACTCGGAGAAAACGACTTGGGTGATGATTAATTTCTTAACGAATGCTATCAGATATTCTTATGAAAAAAGTAGTATAACAGTTAAACTTAAAAAAGAGAAAAATCAGATTGTTTTTGAGGTAGTCGATACTGGAAAAGGTATTGATAGTCATTATAAGTCGAAAGTATTTGATAAATTTTTCCAGATACCAGGAAGCCATAAATCAGGAACAGGACTTGGCTTGTCGATTAGTAAAGAATTTATCGAAGCACAAAACGGAACTATTGGTGTAGAAAGTGAGTTGGGATTAGGAAGTTCTTTTTGGTTTAAACTGTTGAAAGCCTAGCTTTCAGTATTTAGTTCCAGTCGCAGTTTTCGGTTTCTGTTGTTTGTGGTAAAAGGTTTTAGTATTCAGTGGCGGTTTTTCAGTGATTGAAATCTATAAAATAAAAAAGTGTTCAGTACAATCTTGTAGTTTTTTAAACTGCGACTGTGACTGAACACTTTTTTTTATAACTGAAATCTATTACTGCGACTTGTACTGAAAACTGCAACTGAATACTAGCAATCCGCCATATTCACGGCAATTGCTAATCCTCCTTCGGAGGTTTCTTTGTATTTAGAATTCATATCTTTTGCAGTTTGCCACATAGTATCGATGACTTTATCTAGTGGTACTTTTGCATTTTTCGAATCGGTTTCTAAAGCTAATTCAGCTGCATTGATCGCTTTTATAGCTCCCATAGTATTTCTTTCGATACAAGGTATTTGTACTAATCCTCCAATTGGGTCACAGGTTAATCCTAAGTGATGTTCCATGGCGATTTCGGCAGCCATTAAAACTTGTGCAGGAGTTCCGCCCATTAATTCGCAAAGTGCTGCTGCTGCCATAGATGATGAAACACCTATTTCGGCTTGACAGCCTCCCATTGCTGCAGAAATTGTAGAACCTTTTTTGAAGATACTTCCTATTTCGCCTGCAACCATCAGGAATTGTTTGATTTCTTTTTCGCCTGCATTATGGTTCTCGATTACTAGATAATACATTAAAACGGCAGGAATTACTCCAGCACTACCATTGGTAGGAGCAGTAACCACTCGTCCTAAAGCTGCATTAACTTCATTTACCGCAAGTGCAAAACAACTTACCCATTTTAGGATTTGACGAAATTTTACTTCGGTTTTTCTTATTTCTTCTAGCCATGTTTGTGGAGAATTATAATTAGATAAACCGATGAGGTTTTGGTGCATATCAAATGCTCTACGACGCACATTTAGTCCACCAGGAAGTATTCCTTCAGAGTGACAACCGATGTACATACATTCTAGCATTGTATTCCAAATACGCATTAATTCGTTATTAATGAATTCTTCAGAACGCATCGATTTTTCATTCTCATAAACTATTTCCGAAATGGATTTGTTTTGAGCAATGGTATAATTTAAAAGTTCTGCTGCGTTTTGTATAGGAAACGGAAAAGCACATTTGATCTCCGATTTTATTTTGGCATTTTCACGCTCTTCTTTGACTACAAATCCTCCACCAATAGAGTAGAAGATAGACTCGTATTCAGAATCATCTTTGGCATAGGCCGTAAATTTTAAACCATTGGCATGAAACGGCAAGAATTCTTTATTGAAAACAATATCTTGTAAAAAGAAAAACGGAATCGTTATCTCATTTCCAAGGATAATTGTATTAGTTTCTTCGATAGATTTGATAATTCCTGCAATGTCATTTATAGGAATATATTCGGGATCTTGACCGCTTAATCCTAACATAACTGCCAAATCGGTAGCATGACCTTTTCCCGTTAAAGAAAGAGAGCCATACAAATCGACTTTGACACGAGTGATTTGAGAAAACAGATTTTCACTTTTTAACTCAGCTAGAAAACGTTCTGCTGCACGCCAAGGTCCAAGGGTGTGTGAGCTTGAAGGTCCTACACCAATCTTAAGCATATCAAAAACCGATATACATTCTTCCATTATACTATAATTTTGTTATCACAAAGATAATTGAATAATGCAATGAAATTAAAAGAAGAATTGTTAATGTTGCGTATTTATTAAAATTTTTATTTAATATTAATAATTTGGCAATAAAATAATAATGTGAAAAATATTGATTATAATTTTCTGGTTATCTAAAAATTAGGGTTTTAGTTTTAATTAATAAAAAAAGTATCAGAAAAACTAACGAAAATTATTATGAACCATTAAGATATTAAGAACTATTAAGTTTTAGTGCTTAATATCTTAATGATTAAAATTTTTATTTTTTAGCGAGTTAGAGCTGGTTTCATTTCGGTTGTAACCCCAATTCTGTTCCAGGCATTTATTGTAATAATAGCCATTATGATATTTGATAAATAGTTTTCATCAAATAAACTAGCAGCTTTTTGATAGGTTTCGTCTGAAACTCCTCCGTTACTGATTAATGTAATTTCTTCGGTTAGAGCTAAAATTGCTCTTTCTTCTTCTGAGTAAAAATCAACTTCTCTCCAAGCATTCAATAAATAAATACGTTGTTCGGTTTCGCCATATTTGCGGGCATCTTTTGTATGTAAATCGATGCAATACGCACAGCCGTTTATTTGTGATGTTCTAATTTTTATTAACTCGTGATGTGTGTGGGTTAAAGGAGTTGAATCTAAGTAGGTATTCAAATCCAATAATGGTTTTATTGCTGTTGGTTGGGTTTGTGCAATTTTAATTCTCTTACTCATGATTTCTTTGTTTTAGATTATTAGGCAAAGGTATTTATAGCAATTATCAAAAATCTTAAGCTGGTTTAAGAAATGAAATTAAAAGGTATTTTTTCTTATTTCGCTTAAATATTCTGGAGTAAGATTTAAGTAGGATGCCAGCATGTATTGCGGGATACGCTGTACAAACTCAGGAAATCGGGTGATAAAATGCTGATAACTCTCTTCTTTTGTAAAATCATATAAATACTTCATTCGCAATTGTGCAGCCGAATAAGCTCTATGTAAAACAAGACGGAAGTAACGTTCTAGTTGTGGTAATTGGCTAAATACTTTTTCCTGATTGTGATAATCAAAAGCATATACTTCGGTGTTTTCGATTGCCTGAATGTAAAATTGTGATGGCGATTGTGTATCAAAACTCATATAGTCGGCAATCCACCAGTTTTCGATTGCAAATTGTGTGATTTGTTCGGTTCCTTTATCATTGATAAAGAAGAAACGCAAACATCCTTTTTCCACAAAATAAAGTGAAGAACATATTTGTCCTTCTTCTAGTAAATAGCTTTTCTTTTTTAGGGCAATAGGCATGATATTAGCCAAAACCAATTGATTTTGTTCATCGTTTAGTTCGACGTACTTTTTTATATGTTCAATTAGGTTTGGTTGCATTATTGTTTTTATTTTAATATATAAATGTTGTAATTATAAATTCTCGCAAAGTCGCAAAGTTTTAGTTTATATAATTTGTTTTCTTTGTGACTCAGTGACTTTGTGAGAGAATCTAAAAAACAACTAAAGAGCTATGAAAATAGGCACTTCAGCATTTTCAGGGTTGGATGCTTTTTCTCCGTATATCTCAAAATCGGCAGTGTATTTTCTGTTGAGGTCAGTATTCCAAATTTCTATCCATTTCTGGATTACTATACCATCTGCTAAATTCCCTTTGGCTGTAAATTGTTTGTAGGTTTCTTTTGCAATAGTTTTTCCAGTCATTCCAGCTGGGATATTCTCTAAACTTGAAACTTTACAACCTAAAATTGTAGTGTATGGTTTGGTATAATCTTTTTCATATTCGGTGTAGACAGAATAGATAGAGTTATCTGTTTTATTCGGGATATTTTCGATTGTATTTTCAGTCATGAATTTATTCCAAAGTGCAGGAATATCCGTTGCTGATTGTTCATTTTCATTGGTAGTTCTTATCGATAAACCGATAATGAAAAACTCTTCGATAGTAATTAATTCCATTTTTTTTTGATTTCAATTTATAATGTTATTGTATGTAAAAGTAGTTCAAATAATCATGTTGTAAATGCTAATGTAATTGCTAAAAAAGAAATTAATAAACATAATGGTGAGAAGTATTTTGTGTCCATTTGTGCAAATTTTGTGGTCTTGACTTTTTTGAAAAATCCCACATATTTGAATTCGCCAATTGCCCTCACAATAAACAATATCGAAATAATCCAAAGCCCATATTCTTGCAGCCAATTAGGTAAACTAAAAGCTATTATTTCGGATTTTACTAAAACGATAACCGAAAGACTAAGTAGTGCAATTGCAACTACCATACATTCTTTTAGTTTTGGATCGATTACTTTTTTATTGTTTTCGGTTGTTGGTATTGCGGCATCATTTCCCCATTTTCCGCCAAATCCCCAATAAATATGAATTCCAGCTAGGAATAGAAAAATGGAAACGAGAATAAATCCAATTGTTGTTTGCATAATGTAATGAGTTATGTTTTTGAGCTTGCTATTTTTTTGTTGCAGCTATTGAATACACCATTGGAATTTTATTTTCCAGATGTTTTATTCTGTATTTTTTTGGTTCAAATTCTATGGTGTTATTGAAGCAATTGTATGGCGAATAATCAAATTCATTTAAGGAATTTAGCTCCAGTCCGTTTTTAATTAGGCTATTTATTACCTCACTCATGCTATGATTCCAGCATACATATTCTAGTTGTATTGGAGCATTTTTATCGGCGTAGGTTCCTTCTTGAGTTTCTATTATTGCTCCCGAGTTGAAATAATTATATCCTACTTTTTCAAAATTATCATCAAACATCCAAACGACTGGATGAAATTCTGCAAAGATTAATTTTCCATTTGGCTTAAGGAAATCAGAGATTAATTTTGCCCATTTATCGAGGTCTGGTAGCCATGGAATCGCTCCGTAACTTGTAAAGATAATATCGAATTTCTGGTTTAGATGGTTTGGTAAGTCGTAGATATCACAACATATAAATGATGCTTCAACATTTGCTTCTTTTGCTAGTTTGTTTGCGCCATCTATTGCTTTGTCTGATAAATCGACACCCGTAACAGTTGCGCCAAGTCTTGCTAAAGAAATGGTGTCTTGACCAAAATGACATTGCAAATGCAGGATTGATTTTCTTTTTATATCACCTAGTAATTCTAATTCGATACTGTTTAATGAAGTATTTCCTTTTAGGAAACCTTTTAAATCATAAAAATCAGATTTAAGATGTGACTCAACCCGACTGTTCCATGATTCTTTATTGACTTCTATATAATTGTTTTCTGAGCTCATTTTTTTAATATGATTTGATAATGTCTTTTTTTATTTATTAAAAGCTTCTTTAGGGAATTTATCGGCTATAAGGTTCAGGTTGATATTATGCTCTAAATAGGCTTTTAATCCGTCGAGAACTGTAGTAAATCCGCCAGTAGCATCTTTGATTATATTTAAGAGTTCGTCGCCTTCTTTATCAAAGCCATAGTTTTTGATAACTACATAAGTGGTATCGTCTGTTATTTTTTTGAATTCGAAATCAACGGTTGTTTTAGGTTCATTCCATTCAATAGAAATTTTTTCGTTTTCGATAATTTCTTTTACAAAAACAGTCGTTGATACGTTATACATTTCCCATTCCCAGATTATGTTTTTGCCTACAGTCAGTTTATCACTTCCTTTTGTAAACCAAAAGTTCTTTGTTACATTTGGGTCAATAAATGCATTAAAAACAATTGCAGCTGGTTTTCTTATCAGCATTTGAGCTTCAACAGATTTTGGATTGCTACTCATAGAGATTTTTTTTTAGTTAGATTTAGAATTTTGCATATAAGAGGATTCTTTTGAATGCGTATAATGATGGTGTTTTACTAAATCTTTTGGCGATTCTTATTTTAAATTCTTTGATGAATTGTTCTTTAATTTCGCCTTTTAATCTTTCGAAATAGGGAACTAAGGTTGAACCTAGAATGAACTCATATAATTCGTCATGAGAGCTAGCTATCATGGGATATACTTTTTGGTAAATTATTATATCGGTACCGCTATTTTCGAATAAAATTTGTGCGTAATCATCCATTGAGAGCACTGGAGAAAGTCGTTTCCAATTATTCAATGCACTTTTATACGGTTCTTCCTGAACCAATTCGATTACAATCTGATTGAGTAAATTTTCGTTTTGACAAGGCATTTGGATTGCCAATTGTCCATCGGAATTTAATAACGATATAATTTTAGGAAATAATTTTTCATGATTATCTACCCATTGGATAGATGCATTTGCAAAAATTAAATCCCATTTTTCTCCCGTATTGATTTGTTCTTCAATTGTTTTTTGATCAAATTGTATCGAGGTAAATTTTTTGGCCTTTTCCAGCATTTCTTTCGAGGAATCGATGCCTTTTACTGATGGATTAGTTAGTCTTTCGGATAGCATATGGGTTAACTCTCCAGTTCCACAACCTAAATCAATGACTTTCATATTTGGTTTATCCACAATATGGGCAACTAAATCAAAGAAAGGTTTGTAGCGAAGTGCTTTAAACTCGTTGTATTTTTCAGGATTCCATGCCATAATTTGCAGAGGTTTTATGTGGAAAACGAAGTTAAGGAAATTAAAGCTTTTTATTTAGTTAAAAACAGGAATCTGTAGTTTAAAAATTAACTGCAAAGGCGCAAAGATTTTCGCAGAGTTAACAAGGTTTTTTGTAACGATTGTATGTTTTGTGATCTGGTTTTAAACTTTAATAAAAGTATATAATAACAACGACTTCTGTAATAAGAATCCAAAACAATTTATTGGTATGAAACTATGACAATTTTGTTGTTTTGTTTTAAGATTAAAAGTTACTATTTCTAAACAAACACGCTATAATTAATAAGAGGAATGATAGAGTTGATGTTATAGTTCGAACCAGATGTAGATTATTCCATTTAAGTTCGAATTTGTCTCTTAAACTTCTTGCCTCTTCTAGTGATATATTGGTTAAATCGGTTTTGTCTAAAAGATTATTTAGCGGAATATTCCCGATGATTGTTACTAGAAAAACGCCTACAAAATATAGTATTGCGGCAAGGAGTAATAGCCATAAAATATAGGAATGATTGGATTTATACAGATACGCTGTAACAAAAGATAAAAACACAGGTCCCATAATTATAATTAAGAATAATGGGTTTACAATAGTCCTGTTCATATTTTGGAATGCGCTGAGATAATTTATATCATCAAGTCTGCCAATACCTGGAGTTATAGCATTTGACCAAGTAAAAAATATTCCAGCCAAAAGTCCCGTTAATAATGTAGTAAGTAATAAAACAATAGTTTTTGCGTCGACAATAAATGGTTCCATGATTATGATGTTTAATTAGCATGATAAAATTAGAACTATTGATTATAAGTTGTTTGTTTTAAGTGGATTAAAATTTGTTCGAAAAGTTTTTTTTTAATTCGCTTGTTCGATTAAAACGACGAAGTTGTTTATTTCTATGATATCTGTTGTCATGAAATATGGATTAACTTTATTCTGAAAATTTATTTAAAATAGTCATGGCGTTGTCTGTGTCTTTTTTGTTTACAAAAATGTGGTCGTGATAAAATGCAGCTACAACATTACAACTAATGTTATTATCGGATAATGCTTTCGCGAAAGCGGCAGTTAAACCTACAGCTTCTAATGAGGAATGCACAGTAAGTGTTATCCACGACATTACAACTGAATAATCAAGTTTTAGCTCGTCGGCAATTTCTTTTTTTAAGATTAAAGTAATGCCTTCACTTTCTGTAAATGACATTACAATATCTTTGATAGCTATATTTTCAAGACTTTGTGCGGTGCAAAAAACATAATCGCCAACATTGTGTTTGGGTTTCATGCTTTTGAGTAATTTCTCTAAATCTTTTTCTCCAGACATTTTAATGGATTGTTTTTATTTTAGATTATGCTATTATGGAAATTATTACTCGATTCGTTTTGCAACATCATCAATACCTTCTGCTACTAAATTAAATACAATCTTATTATTAGGGAACTCAATTTGTATTTCATTTCTTAGTTGCATAAAATGCCCTTGCATTTCATAATCGTTCTCAATTGATTTATCACAAGAAATGAAAATTTCATAAGTAGAATTAACTTTTGCTAAGAATACATATTTTCTGTTTGTATCTCCAAAAAAGGTAGTTTTTTCAAAAGCTTCTGCTAATTGATTAACTTCATTTTCGTGTATGTTTTCTTCATAAATAATTTCATTCTCTGCAGTCCCATATTTTTTTGTTACTTGATTAAGTTGCTCTGTTTCTGTTGACAATAAGACACAAATGATAATGCTAAATGTGATTAAAAGGGCAATGAATCCAATTCCAATTGTTCGCCACCAACCATAAAATGCGCCACCAGAATTTATATGTTCATTTATTTTTTGTCCCTGATAATGTTGCACACAATAAAAAGCAATTCCAGTATATATTAAGGGTATTATCTGATTTGGAATTTTTACATCTTCAGGAATTAAAAAGACTCCACTAAAAATTATTATTGTTGCTATAATTGCAATTATCCATGTTGTTTTTGCCTTTTGAGTTTCATTAAAGACCTTAAAATTTTCGGCTATTAAATAACCTGCAGCAAGAGGTCCACCTAAAAATGTTCCAACCCAGATTGCTCGGTCTTTATAAATTTTTTGAGTAGGTACTTCATTCTGTTTTAATGCTTCCATTTTGATTATTAAAGTATTGTTTCTTTTTGTATTTCTTTTTAATAGACTATATTTTTATTGATTAGCCATATGTAATGCAATTCTGTTTCCTTCGCAATCTTTAAATTCGGCTACAGAACCATATGCTCCGTTTGATGTTATTGGAAATAAAACTTCAGCACCATTTTTTACTGCAAGATTCAAAGTTACATCGATATCTTCGGTGTTAAAATATATAAGCGTTCCGTTTATAGTAGGGTTGTATATTTCTCCTTTAGCCAAAGCACCAGAAATTCCATTATTACCTTCGATTAGAGGGAAAAATGCCATTTCGTTACCATGAATAATATCTCGCTCAAAATCGAAGTTAAATACTGCTGTATAAAATTGTATGGCTCTTTCTATATCGGTTACAGGAATTTCAAAATAGACAACTGGATTTGATTTGTTTTTCATGCTTTTAGTTTAAGCCTGTTAGTAAGTTAGCAATTTTGTCTGGTTGCTGAATATTTAATTCTATAAGATTTCTTTCTATTTTTAATCTGAATTCTTCTCTCTGTTGCTCAATTTTTTTTAATTTATCTCCCAATACATTTCTAGGAATAGAGAATTTTTCTTTTATGTTTAGACTGTCATTTTCATCAGTGTAATCAGAGAAATAAATTAAATCATCGGCTATTTTATAATAAATCCAAGGATGCCCAATCCATAGTTGATGCCATTCTTCTTTTTGGGCAATTAAAATATCTAGCCAATCAGCTAAATTTCCAATATCGCAACAGCAGTTTGGTTCAATAAATTTTTGGTCATTAATTTTTAATACAATTCCACCATTAAAAGGTAAGATCTCATCATCAATATTCTCGATGTCAATTTCTTTAAGTGCTTTTAGTAGAATTATTTTTAAGCTAGTATCATTTATAGTATTTAGATCAACAAAATAACTCCCTTTTTCGATGGGTTCTAATTCTGTTAAATTGCTATCGTTGATGCACTTTTTCCAATAATTATACCATTCATTTTTACTCTCTAGAGAGCTAGAATTAGGGCTTTTATAATCATTACTCGAGTATTCTGAAGGTGAAATTTCAATAGTATTAATCAATTCCATTTTTAATATTTTTATGATTTAGTTAAAAAACTATTTCACTTTGGTCATGTACATATACCAATTCCATTCCCAAGTTTCTCCATTATTAGCTGACATTGCCTGACTCCAAATTGGATTTTTTTTATCTCTGGCGTCCCAACGAAATAACTGAATTACTTTCTTGCCTTCGTACATATCTCTTGAAAAGAAATGACCTACTTTTTTTTCGAATGATCCTATAACTGGTTTATCTAAAACGCCTGTATTAGAATCTGACCAGTAAATACTCCATAATTTTGTTTCAGGATTAAATAACCGAACAGTCATTCCTTCAAAAGGAACACCATCAAATTCGGCTAGATAATTATCAATATTGCCAATTCCGTTTAGAACTTTATACATTTCCTGAGTCGATGGAAATTCAATCCATTCTGTACAATCAGAGAATCGGTATTTTAGTTTTTTATTTATGATGTTAGTTTTCCCTTGAAAAAAATCAAAATCATCTTTGGATGAAGTAGGGGAAGGAAGGATTATTAACTCTCCGCTTGCATTAAAAATCAATTTTGGAATTTCTAAATTTAAATTATCTAAAGGCATGTTTTTTGATTTTAAATGATTTATTCATTTCCTTTTTTAATCCATTTCCCAACTTCTGGTGCTACGTAACTTTTCATTTTAAGGAGTAAATCCTGTGAATCTGTACTTACGATTATCATTTGTTGGTTGATCTCTTTTAAGAAACCTTCATTTACCATTTTTAGTATAAATTCTAGTAATAAATCGTAAAATCCATCGATATTTAAAATTCCTATTGGTTTTTTATGAAGTCCGAGTTGCGCCCATGTAAGCATTTCAAAAAACTCTTCCAGCGTTCCGAATCCACCAGGTAAAGCAATTACGCCATCACTTAATTCGTTCATTTTAGTTTTTCTTTCATGCATGCTTTTTACGATAATTAGTTCCGTTAAATTATCGTGAGCAATTTCTTTCTTCATTAAAAAGTCTGGCAGGACACCAATTACTTTCCCGTTTTTATTCAAAACTCCATCAGCAACGGCTCCCATAAGACCAACTTTGGCTCCACCATAAACTAAATCAATACTATTTTCAGACATTATTTGTCCAAGTTGAAAGGCTTGAGTTTCATATTCTTTTTTGTTTCCGAAACTTGATCCGCAAAAAACTGTAATTCGGTTCATATTCAATTTTATATATTAGTAGTGTAAGTTTTTTGGTAATCAAAATTTTAAGTTGTTATTACCGTTTAATTGCTTTTGAAAGAGTAAACGAAGTTATGAAAAATATAGATGTACATCTAAAAGAAAACAGGCAATGACTAGAAACTAGTATTGCCTGTTTATATTTTGAAATGAGATTTGAGTTAGTTCTTAGATTTTACTCGGCTTAATGTTTCCTGAGAGATGTTGAGGTAGGAAGAAACTATTTTGTTAGACAAGCGTTGTGCTACTTTTGGATTAGTATCTAATAAATGTTTATACCTTTCGGTTGCATTTTGTGTTAAGAACGACATGAGTCTTTTGGTATTGGTAACATATGCCATTTCCATATAATGCCTGTAAAAACTACCCCAATTAGGGATGCTTTCCAGCAAGTGATAAAAGTCTTTACGTGAAATATAAAGTAATTCTGTTGGTTCTAAGGCCTGAACAAATTCTAAAGAGGGTTCATTTAATACAAAGCTAGATAGAGCAGTTACAAAATTACTTTCGAAACCCAAATAGCGTGTTGCTTCTTGCCCTTCTTCGGTTATAAAAAAGATGCGTAAGCAACCATTGCAAATAAAATACATTCGTTGAGTGGTTTGCCCAGGAAGAACCAAGAGCTCATTCTTTTCGACATCTAAAGAATTAAAGTAGCTTATTATTTTTTCTAGTTCTTCGTCTGTAACCGTTGATACTTCTTTTATGTATTTGATTAATTGCTCTTTCATGGTTTAAATAAAATCTTTAACAAATTTACGATAATGTATAATATCAGCTATTGTTAAAACAAGCAATTGGTGCTTTTTGGCAAATGATAAAATTTCGGGTAATCTTGCCATTGTCCCATCTGAGTTCATTAATTCGCATAATACAGCCTCTGGTTTTAAACCTGATAATTTCATTAAATCTACACTTCCTTCAGTATGTCCGTTTCTTTCTAGAACACCATTGTCATTTGCTCTTAATGGAAAAATATGCCCTGGTTTCACTAAGTCTGAAGCTTTTGCATCAGCTGCAGAAGCTGTTTTTATGGTTTGAATTCTATCTGATGCGGAAAGCCCTGTTGTAACCCCTTCTTTTGCTTCTATAGAAACTGTAAAAGGAGTTTGAAAGAGACTAGTATTTTCTTTTACCATATAAGGCAATTCTAATTCATCTGCTTTTTTGTTGGTAAGGCAAAGACATACAATTCCGCTGCATTCACGTATCATTAATGCCATATCTTCGACTGACATATGTTGAGCCGAAAAAACTAAATCGCCTTCATTTTCACGGTCTTTATCATCAATTAATAAAATTCCTTTTCCTTTTTTAAGTTCTTTAATTGCATTCTCAACCCGCTCTTGACTATTTGTACCAAATAATAATAACGGATTTTCATTTTCTATTGCACTATTCATTTTGAAGTTGTTTTTTGAACTAGTTTTTTAGTATTAAGAATAATTTGCGTAACCCCATGAATACTGTGATAATCATTTGGCTGATTACGATAAAAAAAAATCACGTATTCGAAATACTTTTTTGTTCATTATTAAATTTTTATGTGACAAAATTGTTTAAATAATAAAGAGAAAACATTGATGTATGTCAAAAAAAAATCCCAAACTAATTCATATAGGTTTGGGATTTTAATGTTTTAAAGTAAGTTATTTTCTTTTTTCCATTTTCTTATTCTGGCTCTGGCATTTTTATATGGGGATGAGGTATTGAATTGTATCATTCTTCCCATTGTCCACTTTTCATACCATTCTTGCTCATAAAGTGTGTTGTTATCGTAGCTTTTAACCAAGGTTTGTAATTCATCTACAGTTGTATCTAATTTTTCCTGAAGAGCTATAAAATCTAAATCTTGATAATCGGTATAAAATTTTTGGGCAAGTTTGCCTAACTCGTTCCATTTATAACCAGTTTCGGGAAAATCTACAGAATCATTATTGTTCTTTTTATGATGCCATTTTAAAACTAATTCTCCCCAGCCAATTAAGTATGAAACTAGATTGTTTACAGTCATTAGGGTATTTTTAGAATGACCTTCAAGTGTTTTCTCGTTTGTTAGTTCAACAGGAATAGTTTTTAAATCCTCTTTAAGTTTTGTGTATGTTATTTCAATCTCTTTTAAAAGTTCTGTCTTATTTTGTGGTACAGCCATGTCTAAAATTTTAGTATAAAATCAATTGTTTTCCATATAATTATTCCCATCGAAAAGCCTCCAATTGTACCTGTCATTAGTCTCATGAAGTTACTATGGTATTTGTGTAATGAATTTTGAAAATACCAATCAGCGAGGATTAATGTTAAACCAATTATCGAAAAGTAAAAGGGTGGGAGGAAATAAAAAAAGTAACAAATGGCGCAAAAGATATGTCCTATGCTTGCGCCTAAGCACCTTGCACAAAAAGGCATATGTTTGTTGTTAATTTTATAGCACCTTTCGGGGATTCCGTGACAGCCTAAAGTAAAATCATCTAGTTTCATTTACCAGCTACGTTTACAATTTAAACAAGTCATTCTAATTTTATTTGATTTATGAGTACCGCATAAGAGACCTAGGGGACCAGCGAGGATTGCTCCACAACATGCTTTTTTTCCGCTGAAGCCTTTTTTGTCTACATATATTTGTGTTGAATGACATTTTGGACATCTAATTTGGTTATCTTGATTAATAGTATTCATGGTTTTTATTTCGAATTAGTTTTTGGTTTCGATTTCGAATATTTTTTTTCCGTTATCTCCTAAATAATGAAAAAGTAGTTTTTGATATACTTTATATCCATCATCAACATTAGTAAAAATTAGTATTCCTTGTTTTGTTTTTGGAAGTATAAAAAAGATTGTTTGCACTCCTTGGTCTGCGCCACCATGGGATAAGGCTATTTCTCCGTTTCCTAAATCGTAGATAACAAGACCTAAACCATAATATTCTTTGGCTTTCATTTCTACCTGATTTGTTTTCATGTCATCAAAAACTTTTTGGGATAACCCATCACCATTCATAACACTAACCAAAAAATTTCCATAATCTTCAATAGTTGTCAATAGATCATCGGCTGCATTTGCAGTTTTTCTTTTCTCCGTTTCGTATGTATTTCCTTTTGGATCATACCCAATTGCAAAACGTGATTCGTCTGTTTTTTTGTCCCAGATATAATTGGTGTCATTCATTTGCAAAGGACTAAAAATTAATTCTTTGGCTAATTGATCAAGGGTTTTATTGAATTTTTTTTCTAATGCTTTTCGTAAATATTCAAAACCTTCACCTGAATATTGGTATTTTGTTCCGGGTTCAAAATCAAAGCGTAACTTTTTGTCTGGATTATTCCAACGCCAATTAGGGAAACCAGTTTGATGGCTTAAGATATATCTTGTAGTAATTTTTTTTGTTCTTGGGTCATTTACAATATCTGGATCAGTCCAATATTTGTTAAGAGGTTCATCTAAGTCCCATTTGCCTAAGCTGACTAATTTAAGAGTTACCATAGCCGTAATTGGTTTAGTGAGCGAGGCAACATTAAAAATGGTATTGTATGGTGCTGCTATTCCTTTTTTTAGTTCACCAAATACTTTAATCTGCTGTAGTTTTCCAGCATTGATTATTCCAAGACCTAGAGTTGGGACGTTATTTTCTTTAAGCCATTTTTCAATTTCGACATCATTGTCAAAAAATGTAGTTTTATTTGTTACAGCACTATTATTTTTATGGTCGTAACTAAGTGATCGTGATAGTTTCCAAGTTCCTTTTTGTAGCAGCCATAAGTGTGTAAAACGGCCAATACTCCCAGGAGTTTCTTTTTTGTCAGTAGTTATCCTGTAAAATTGATGCATTCCTATTTGTATTGCACCATAGAGTACTTTGTTTTTATAAAGTGGATAAATTTCGGTAGTTCCAGGAATTAAATCTCTTCTTAATTTATAGGTTTTAGAAGGAGTACACAATCCGTTACGAAGGTTATATAAGAACTTTTTTTTGTTTGATATGCTGTCTTCGTCATGGAAAAATTCGAAATCTTCGGTTAGTAATGTTTCAAATTGATTGATGTTGCAAGTATTAAAGCCCACTTTAAAGAGCAAACTATCTCTGGAAATAATAGTTTTATATATATCGGATTTTTTATCAACTTGAGCTGATAATGAGAGCGATGCTAGAAAAAATAACAGTAATAAATAATGATTGATTGTTTTGATTGTCATGATTGATGATTTTTTATATGACGTAATATGAATTCTTTTGTTACAAAAATCATTTTATCAATGTCTTACTATTCAGATAATTATTTTATTTAAATAGTAAGTTTAATTCTTAACCGCCGAAATCAATATAAAAATGGGCCTTCTGGCTTCATCAATCATTTCAGGATATTTCTCCAGTATTTCCTCTGAAGGTTTTGGTTCTGATATTTGTTTAATTGTAAAACCTGCATTGATTAAGGTGTTCACAATAGTTTCAAAAGTTCGATGGTACTTAATTACCTCATGACCTAAAAAATGTGTGTGCCTTATTCCTTCATCTTGGTAATTATCTATTGGCCAGTGCAGGCGATTTCCATCTGAGTCAGTAAACCAATCTTGCTCTGGACGAGAGGTAAATGCAGGGTGTTCCATTGAAAAAACAAAGCTTCCTCCTTTTTTTAGATAGGTATTGATTCTATCAAAAATGTCTTTTATATTTTCTACATAATGAAAAGCAAGTGAGCTAATCACAATATCAAATTCTTCTGGCTTAAAGTCGATATCCTCAATTGCCATTTGTCTGTAATCTATTGCTAAGTCTTTTGAATTCTCTTTAGCTTTTTCAATCATTTTTTGAGACAAATCGATGCCAATGACTTTTGTGGCACCTTGTTGTTTGGCATAAATACAATGCCAGCCATATCCGCATCCTAGATCAAGAACATTTTTGGATTTAAATTCAGGTAACATTTCGCGTAAAATATACCATTCGCCAGCGGCATTTAATCCTTCGGCAGAACGAGGCATTTTACCATAATTTTCGAAAAAGGATTCGTCGTCGTATTTATTCTGTTTCATGTGCGATATTGTTTTTTGTAGCAGAGGTTTTTCTTATACGTTTCTCAATGTATACGTTACCAAATTCGCTATATCTTGATGTGTATTATTATAGGGTTTATCTTCGTATACAAAATTAAGTTTTTTTAAAATTGATACTGAATTGATATTGTCCGAGGAAGGAAATGCAGTTATTATAGTCGAGTTTATTTCTTCAAAAGCATGTTTTACAACTTCTTTTAAAGCTTCTGTCATAAAACCTTTTCCTTGGTATTGCGATAACATTTCGTAACCAATTTCGACAATTTTATTCTCAAGATCAAAATTCCAAAGACAAATAGAGCCTATTAAATCATTTTTTTCTTTTGTTGTGATTACCCAATAAAGACATTCATTTTTTGCAATCAAATTATTCATTCTAATGATGTAAGCCTTTGCTTTTTCTATATTAGAAGAATTGTCTCTGCCTACAAATGAGTTTACAATTGGATCAGAATGTAATTTATGGATGCGTTCGAAATCCTGATTTTCGAGATTCCTCAAAATTAATCTTTGAGTTTTGAGTTTTGGGAATTTATTAAAATCTAATTTCATAACATTTTGGTTTTAAAAGAAGAGTGAAATTATGAAAATAAATTAATACTTATCCTAATACTTTAATTTTAGATAGTTGAAAGCTAATTAGATAAGTTATCAATATTTTCTATATTCGATTCTATGAATATGTTTTAATAATTTTTTCTGTTCTAAATCTTCAAATAAATCCAACATATCTTTAAAAGGCCTTTCAAAGTGCTTGGTAAGATGTGCAAGATGCTTGGTTGTTTTAAGGAAATTATAGAAAAAATAAGGATCTAAATTTGCAATATGTTCTTTATGACCAAGAGAAACTTCTAACGTTTGTCCGGTTATTGTGTTTTCAAACATACAATGTTCCCCATGAACATCATAATACCAATTATCAGATAATATCTTTTCTCCGTTTAAGAAATCGGCATTTTCGATTTCGTCATAATTCCCTTTCCCGATTGCTTCAATTTCAGGTTGCTTCGTTTCAGTGATTACTTTATTAATTAGTTGTCCTGCTATAGTCTTAAATTCATCCATGGCATTTAACAACTCAATTATTATTTCATTTTGAAATGTTTTCATAGTTCATTATATGAATGGTACCTATTGCTTTTGAAAATTTAAAATGTCTATTTTCGTATCAAGTCCATTCGTGTTATTTTTTGATTATTTACTTCAAAAATAACGATTTGTTCTGTTTTATCATCACTACCATTTCGACCATATACGTATTCGTGAACAATTACTTTATTATCAAAAGTTATGGTGTTAATTATTTCTGCATAAAGCTTTGGTGAATTATCGAATAGTGTGATAAACATTTTTTTGCATTCATTTATACCATCTACGGTTATTGTATTGTCTGGAAAATTGAAGACTTTGATTTCGTCACTATATAAAGACATCATGTTTTTTATGTCTCTATTGTTAAAAGCCAACATTTGATCATCAATAATTTGGTCTATTGTCATTTTTAAGGGAATTTTATTTGTTCATGAGCAGTTAAGATATTACTCATGAAGAGTTTTTACTCCACACCAAGAACATATATTTACAGGATTAAAATCTAGACAGTCTTTTATTTTTTTCTTAGATATTGAAATAACATCTTCAGATTTTAATCCTCCGTTGTAGTAATAATTATTATAATCTTCTCCATATATCCAAGCGTCACTAGAACCATTTTGCATGACAGTAGCGTTAAAAATAAATAAGTTAGATTCTTTAGGAATGTGGTAATTTTTATCAATTATGTACCCCCACGAATTTATTAAGAAGGGAGAGATAAATATTACATAAAACATAATGAATATCAGAAACGTAATTAAAATTTTTTTGTATTTCATAAATAATATAATTTTTTGATTTTTCTTTATGTCTATTTGCTATGGAGCGGATTATAAGACTGAAAAATCTAAGTTACTAATCTATAAATTATGGCTTTACTTAGTCGAGATTAACCAATGTAAAATTAAATGTTTGCAGAATTATAAGTGTTCTTTGTTAAAAAAGAGTAGAGTCAAGATGATGTTATTCTATATTTTTCAATAATTGAAATAGAATATATGTCCCTTGTTCAGATTGTCCTCTCTCTTTTTCGATAAAACCTTTATTCTTATAAAAATTTACAGCTTGTGTATTATTCTCCAAACATTTTAACGTAACAGGGAAATCAGATCTATTAAGAACTGCTTTCAATAACTGAGTTCCTATGCCTTTACCATGGTACTTTTGCTCTACATACAAATGATGAATAAAATTGTCTTCGGCCCACACTGAAATAAATCCTATTGCAATATTATCAGAAATTGCGGTTAGGATGCATTCACCTTTTGTTTCTATATCAAAATCTTGTAAGCTATATGTAGCCGAGTCTACCCAAGAAAATGTTGTTTGTCTTTCTTTTAAAAATATATTTCTTAAAGAGTCAAGGTCACTTTTTCTGATCTCTCTGATTTTCATTATAAATTATTATTGTACCTTATTTTTACGTTTTCTTTTAATTTTTCGGACAATATATACGATACCAGTTATTAGGATGATAAATGGCCAAATTGCAATAGTCCAAAGTAAAAAATCAATGATTGAGGTCCATCCTTCACTAATAGAATTTTTAATTCTTTCCGAAAATTTGTCTTGCGCTTGTGGCTTGTAGACATATTCTTTTTCTTTATATAAGTTCAAAGCCAAAGTACTAAATGACACTTGATCGCTAAGGTATTTCAAACGTCCTTCTTTACTTTCTATTTCTTCTTCGATTACTCGAATGTTCTCCTCAATTGCAAGAATATCTTTTACAGTTGAAGCCTTCGAAAGCAACTCTTTATAGCGTTTTAAATATTCTCTTTTATTGGCCAAACGAGTTGTAATATCAACAAATTCTTCCGTTACATCTCTAGCTTGTATATTTTTGCTCGTAAGTTCATCTTTGCCATTTTCTATACTAGAAATTAATTTTTCAAAGTTAGCAGCTGGAACTCTTATTTTTAAATTATAAGAGATAGCCTGATCGTTATTTTGAAGATCTTCAGTTTCATAATAGGCGTTTAGTTTTTTCAACAATTCGTCTATGTTTTTTTTGCTTATTGCAATATCATTTGTTTTAACTGAAATGTTTCCATCTTTTATTATTTTCTTTTTAATCAATGCAGGTTCAACAGTTTTAAGTTCTGTATCATCTTTATCCGTTGCTTTGTCTTTTTCAGACATTGAGAGCTCCGCTACAGACTCTACAGCTGCAGGTTCTTCAGACAATGTAGCATCTGCTGCAACAGCATATTTAGCATCATTGTTGTTAGAGTTACAAGAAAATAAAACTATCAATAAAAAAAATAGTATGCTAAAAGATGTTGGTTTCATGTATGATTGATTTTGGCGTTGATGATAAAAAATGATCAACTAATATAGTTTTTTATATTTTAAAAAAATAATATATTGTAAGATTAGATAAATTTTATACAAAAATAAAAGGTATTAAGGGAGTTTATAGGTTATCCCTAAATTTCTATTTCAGTTCTAAATACAACTACAGCATCTCCCTTTATTTGGATTAATGAAGGTTTGTTATTTTCAATCTTAACTTTAACATTTATTACGCCAAGTCTATCGATTTTTTCACCTTGTCGACCATTAAATTCAAATGTATTGTCTTTAAATTCAACAATTCTATTCTGAATCAAATATCCTCCCAATGGTCCGTTTGCATTACCTGTAACAGGGTCTTCATTTATACCAATTGAAGGTGCAAACATTCGACCATAGGTTAAAATGTCTTTGCTGTCTGAATCAAAAGTAAAGACAAAATAACCGTTGCAGTTAATAATAGTACTTAAATCGGCTATTGCATTGTAGTCTGGTGATAGACTGTTCAGCTTTTCTCGACTTTTAATTCCTATCATAACTTTAGAATGTCCTGTAGATGCTATCTGAATAGGGCAATTTTTATCAGTATCAGATTCTTCTAGGCCTAATGCAGTTAACATTTTGATGATGATGTCTTTATCGAATGTTGGACTTAATTCAAAAGTTCCTTGTGTCATTACAACTTGATAATCTCCATTATTTTTGATAATTTCAAAAGGAAGAATACCAACCTTGGTTTTAAATTTTAATACACAAGAATCTAAATTATCTTCAATTGCTTTTGCATACATTGCTGCAATTGTAGCATGTCCGCAAATTGGAACTTCGGTACTTGGTGTAAAGTATCGTATTATTCCATCGCAATCATCATTATCAGGAGGGAACAGAAAGGCTGTTTCTGAGTTGTTTAATTCTCTTGCTATTTGTTGCATTTGGTAATCATTCAGTCCTTCTGCATTTACAATTACTCCTGCCGGATTTCCTTTGAACTTTTCTTTTGTGAAAGAATCAATTTGGTATGCTATTCTTTTTTTCATTGTTACTTTTTTTGACCCACAAATCGTATTACGGAACCTTTTCCGTTATGAAAAAGACCTTCATTTAATTCTATTTCTTTCTCTGTTAATTCGATAATATCATAATCCGGAAAGTCAGCTTTTATCTCATCAATAGAAAATAGCATGTCCAGTTCTTTTGGCCCGCCAATTTTTTCGTTTTTTGAATTGTATTCGATATGGTTCTTACTAAATGCTTCAAAAATTAGTAATCCTCCTTTGCGTAAATAGCTGCTAAGTGTTTTATGGTACAATGATTTAATATTACCAGGAAAGTGCGCATAAATTAAGGCAATTGCATCAAATTGTTCAGGGGTATAATTTAATGTTTGTAATTCGCCAACTTGATAGTCAATGCTTACATCGCTTGCTTTGGCAAGTCGTAAGGCTTTATTTTTTCCTTCGATACTAATATCAAATGCCGAAACTGTCCAGCCAAGTTTGGCAGCAAAAACAGCATTTCGACCTTCTCCTTCAGCAGGGAAAAGGATTGTTCCCGTGTTTAGTTTTTCTAATTGTTCTTTTAAATAGTTGTTTGGATGTTCACCATAAGCAAATTCATCTGTACTATATCGGTCATTCCATCTTTCGGTCCAAGAATCATTCATAATTTCTGTAGGGGTTATTGCTTTTATAACTACATGTAACATTCTTATTATAGGAGTTATTAGGCCATTTTTAGCTTAACGAAAATACGAATTTAAAAGTGAATTTATTATGATTTTTTCGTGAAGGATAGAGGCGATATCTCTTTGTGAGCGCCGCTAAACAAAAGATAAAACCGAAAGCCTGATCCATTTTCGGATCAGGCCATAAAAAAATCCGACTTGCTTTCACAAATCGGATTTTAAATTGAAAATTATATATAACTATAAAAATGTATTATTGTACATTTTTACGTTAGTTCTTATAAGTGAATTACTTCGCCATATGCATCTGCAACAGCTTCCATAACAGCTTCGCTCATTGTTGGGTGAGGGTGGATAGATTTTAGGATTTCATGTCCTGTAGTTTCTAGTTTACGTGCTACAACTGCTTCAGCAATCATATCAGTAACACCAGCACCAATCATGTGACATCCTAACCATTCGCCATATTTAGCATCGAAGATTACTTTTACAAAACCATCTGGAGTTCCAGCAGCTTTTGCTTTTCCTGATGCAGAGAATGGGAATTTACCAATTTTTAATTCGTATCCTTTTTCTTTAGCTTGTTTCTCTGTTAAACCTACAGAAGCAATTTCTGGAGTTGCATAAGTACATCCAGGTACGTTTCCGTAATCAATTGGATCTACGTGTAAACCAGCAATTTTTTCTACACAGTTAATTCCTTCAGCAGAAGCTACGTGAGCTAATGCTTGGCCTGGAGTAACATCACCAATAGCATAATATCCAGGGATATTTGTTTGGTTGTAAGCGTTTACTAAGATTTTATCTCTGTCTACAGCAATTCCTACTTCTTCAAGACCGATATTTTCGATGTTAGTTTTGATTCCAACAGCCGAAAGTACGATATCAGCCTCAAGAACTTCTTCACCTTTTGCAGTTTTAACAAATGCTTTTACACCAGCACCAGTTGTATCAATACGCTCAACTGAAGAGTTAGTCATGATTTTTATACCTGCTTTTTTCAATGAACGCTCAAATTGTTTTGAGATATCTTCGTCTTCAACAGGAACTACGTTTGGCATGAATTCTACAATAGTAACTTGTGTTCCCATTGAGTTGTAAAAGTGTGCAAATTCAACTCCAATAGCTCCTGAACCAACGATGATCATTGATTTTGGTTGTGTTGGTAATGTCATTGCCTGACGGTATCCTATTACTTTTACTCCATCTTGAGGTAAGTTTGGTAACTCACGAGAACGAGCTCCAGTTGCAATAATGATATGGTCAGCACTATATTCTGTAACTTTATTATCTTTATCTGTAACGTCAAGTTTTTTTCCTGGTTTTAATTTTCCAAAACCATCGATAACGTCGATTTTATTTTTCTTCATCAAGAATTGAACACCTTTGCTCATTCCTTCAGCAACACCACGACTACGTTGTACAACCGCTGGGAAATCTTTATCGAATTCAGAAACAGTCAATCCGTAATCGGAAGCGTGTTTTAGATAATCAAAAACTTGTGCTGATTTTAGCAATGCTTTTGTTGGTATACAACCCCAGTTTAAGCATACACCACCTAAGTTTTCTTTTTCAACTACAGCTACTTTAAAGCCTAATTGTGATGCTCTAATGGCAGTTACATATCCGCCTGGACCACTTCCTAAAACAATAACGTCGTATTTCATTTTTTTAAGTATTTATTTTATTTTTAAAATTGAAAGCTGTAAAAACGCATTTCATTTTCTATTTTTTAACAATGAATAGAGATTGCGAATTTAAGGATTTATTTTAAAAAAAGGTTTAATTTTTATTTCAAGGTCGATTTACATTGACTATTTCACAGAGATTAAAATAAAAGAGATATAATTTGCTAAAATTAAGCGAATAATCAACTTTTTTTTGAGAAAACAGCAGTAAATCTACGGCTCAAATAACAAGGTGCTTTCTTAATTTGCAACCACAAATTGTGAGTCGTATAAATTTTTATAATACCCATTGGCACGATTAATCAATTCCTGATGTGTTCCTTGTTCTACAATAAGACCTTTATCCATAACCACAATTTTGTCTGCATTAACAATTGTTGCCAGTCGATGTGCAATAACAATCGAAGTTCTGCCTTTGGTAATAGTTTCGGTAGCACGCTGAATCATTTCTTCTGAGTAGGTATCTATAGATGAAGTTGCTTCATCCAAAATTAAAATACTAGGATTACTTACATAGGAGCGCAAGAATGCAATAAGCTGACGTTGACCTGAAGACAGCATAACTCCACGTTCTTTTACATCAAAATCATAATTATCAGGCAAACTCATAATAAAATCATGAACACCAATTACTTTGGCAGCTTCCAGAACCTGAGCTTTTGTTATTTCGGGATTATTAAGCGTAATATTATTGTAAATTGTATCGGCAAATAAAAATACATCTTGTAAAACTACAGCAATTTGTTTGCGTAACGAAGCCAAAGTGTAATTCTCAATATTATGTCCGTCGATACAAATAGTACCGCTATTTATTTCATAAAAACGATTCAATAAGTTTATTATAGTGGATTTACCTGCTCCTGTTGAGCCTACAATTGCTACTGTTTGACCAGCCTCGACTGATAAATCAATTCCTTTAATAACTTCTTCTTCTGGGATATAACCAAAACGAACCTCTTTAAATTCGATAGTTCCATTAAAAATAGGTGCTTCGATAGTTCCTGTATCCTGAATATGATCCTGAGTGTCAATAATATCAAAAACACGATTGGCAGCTATCATTCCTAATTGCATCTCATTAAATTTATCTGCAATCTGTCGTAATGGGTTAAACAGCATTCCGATAAACATGGTGTAAGAGAATAAATCTCCAAATGTGGTAAAATTATCGCCGTTAAGAATTTTAAAACCTCCAAAAACAACAATACAACCTAATGTAAGCGAAGAAATAATGTCGGCAATAGGGAAGAAGATAGAGTTGTATAAAATGGTTTTTATCCATGCTTTTTTATGTTTTCCGTTTATTTCTTTGAAACTTTCATATTCGGTATTTTCACGATTAAAAAGCTGAACAATTTTCATACCCGTAACACGCTCTTGTACAAAGGAGTTCATGTTTGCAATTTGGGTACGAACTTCCTCAAAAGCGACTTGCATTTTGCGCTGAAAAATTCGAGTAATATAAACAAGAATAGGCATTGCAATAACAACAATCCACGTCAGTTTCCAATTCATGTAGAACATAAAAATCAAGACTACAAGCATTTTCATCAAGTCACTAATAATCATGAATAAACCTTGGCTGAAAATTCGGGCAATCGACTCAATATCTGAAACAGAACGAGTAACCAATTGTCCTACGGGAACTAGGTCGAAGTATTTCATCCTGAAGCTTAAGATATGCTTGAATAACTTCGTACGAATATCTTTTACAATATCCTGCCCGAGCCAGTTTGCCCAGTATACGAAATAAAACTGTGAGAACACTTCTAGTAAAAGTACAATTCCCATTAAAGTTATATAAAAAAGTAATCCTAATTGATCATGTGTTTTTATATACCCATCTACAGTTTCTTTAAGTAAATAGGGGCGAAGGGCAGCAAAAATAGAAAGCGAAACAGCGAAGATAATCACTCCATTGTAACGCCATTTATAAGGCTTTGTATAAGTAAGAATTCGTTTGAATAAACCGGTATCAAATGCTTTTGCTTTCATTTTATTTAGGAGCTGTTTCCTGCTTTTCATTGCAATCTTTATTGTTTTTAAAGGAAAAACAATAAAGGATTTACATTTCAATCAGGGCTATTAGGAAATATAATCGTACTCAACCTTAGTTAAGTACAATCCGTGAGCCGGAACCGAAAAACCTGCTTTGTCTCGGCTTTTACTGGCGATAATATTTTCAAAATCGACCAGTGTAATTTTGTGCAAACCTATATTTATTAACGTACCTACAATGGCACGTACCATATTACGTAAAAAACGATTAGCCGAGATTGTAAAAATCAGCTTATTATTTTCAGTTTTCCAATACGCTTCAAAAATACTACAATCAAATGTATTTACATCTGTATTGACCTTTGAAAAGCATTGGAAATCGGTGTGATTTAACAAAATTTTAGCAGCTTCGTTCATTAGGGATACATCTAAATATTGATGAAAATACCAACTTAGCTCTTCAAGAAATGGGTCTTTTACAATATTTATATGATATTCATAGGTGCGTTTAGTTGCATCAAAACGACAATGTGCTTCGTTCTCAACCAAAATAATATCATAAATAGCAATGTCTTTTGGTAAATAGGAGTTGAGTTTGTGTATTAAATTTGGTACTTCAATAGGAGAATCGTAATCAAAATGGGCATACATTTCTTTAGCATGAACACCAGTATCAGTACGTCCAGCACCCATTAAATTAATAGGTGTATTTAATAAAATCGAAAATGCTTTGTTAAGCGTTTCTTGAACAGAGGATGCATTAGGTTGGTATTGCCAACCGTGATAATGTGTGCCGTTGTATGCAAATTGTATAAAATATCTCAAGGTAAAGGTACAAAGGTTTTGAGGCGTAAAGGTACAAAGGTTTTTTCTTTTTTAGGTTCAAAGTTTTTTTTGAAGGTTCTGAGTTCCGATAGCTATCGGAACAAAGGTGCAAAGGTTCAAAGGATTTTTTACGTAGCGTTATTCGTAGAGACGCACCGCGGTGCGTCTCTACATAAAAAACCTTAGAATCTTAGTTCCGATAGCTATCGGAACTCAGAACCTTAGTAGCTTTAAGAAAACCTTTGTACCTTTGTATCTCTCAACCTTTTGAATCTCCTTAAAAAATTGAAAAAAATCCTTTTACTTTCCGATACTCATAGTCATATTGACGATACTATTTTAAAATATGTGGCACAAGCTGATGAAGTGTGGCATGCAGGTGATATTGGTGATTTGTTGGTTACTGATGCTATAAAAGAACTAAAACCATTACGTTGTGTTTATGGCAATATAGATGATGCTAAGGCGCGTTTAGAATTCCCTTTGAATAACCGATTTATGTGTGAAGGAGTTTCGGTTTGGATTACACACATTGGTGGGTATCCAGGGAAATATAGCCCAGCAATTAAGGAAGAAATGGCATCCAATCCGCCTAAATTATTTATATGTGGACATTCACACATTCTTAAAGTTATGTTCGATAAAAAGAACAATTTGCTACATATGAACCCTGGTGCCGCAGGAAAAAGTGGCTTTCATCAAGTGCGCACGATGCTTCGTTTTGTAATTGAAGGTGATAAAATAAAGGATTTGGAAATTATCGAAATCGAAAAGCGTAATTAATTTACGGCTGACGCATTATAGGAACTTCAATTTTAATAGAGGTACCCATGTCAATTATTGATTTAACAGTGATTTCCCCTTTTAGGTTTTTTATTCTTGCTCTAATCTGATTTAAGCCAAAACCTTCGATGATATGAAACTTATTGGTTTTGTAACCTTTACCATTATCATTTACGTTAATAATCAAATTGGAGTTGTTCTCTACCAATGAAATACTAGCAATGTTAGCTTCACTATGCTTAATAATGTTATTTAAAAGTTCTGAAATAATAAAATAGATTCTCATTTCAAATTTTTCATGATAGCGAGTTTTGGAAGGAATTGTGCATTGATATTCGAACATTATTGTCGAGTTGGAGTTTTTTTCGCATAAATCTTCCAACGCATAAAACAATCCAAATCGGACCAATAAGGTAGGTAAAAGCTCATGAGATAAATCACGGACTTTGTCATGAGCTTCTTCGAGAATAAACTTTGTTTTTAGGATTTCTTCAGAGACAGGTTCGTTTTGAGTTGAAAAAACGTTTAAATGCATTCCTGCGGAGGATAATAATGCACTAATATTATCATGCAAGAACAAAGCAATCTTTTTACGTTCGCTTTCTTGTCCATCAATACTGGCGTTTATTATGTTTTGCTGTATTTTACCTTGTATGTCTTTTAATCTGTTTTTTTGTTTTAGTTTGGTATTTTGGTAGAAGAAATAAAATAAGATGATACTAATAACAAATAGTGAAATCATAATACTGACTACTTTTTTGTTTCTTGATTGTTCTAATAACAATGATTGCTGATTGGATTTGTATTGATTTCCAATTTTATCAATATCTCTTTTGTATTCGTCAACTTCTAGATTAAGTCCTGCAACATCTACCTTTCGTAATTTGTCTTCATTGTTTAATTCTTCATTTAGGACATGGTACAAGGCGAGGTTTTTATATGCATCTTTATCGTTTCCAATTTTTGATAAAAACTTGGAGTATTCTAGATATGTAAAGGATAAATCTGATTTTTCATTTCCCTGATGGCCGTATTCTATTGCTTTTTTGAAAAATAAATCAGCTTTTTGATTTTTATTAGCATGATTGTAATACATACCATTAAGCATATTTAAAACGACAAGAGTAGATTGATCACCATGCCTTGAGTGGTATTTGTTTATATAGTTTAAATAGGGATAGCCATCGTTATAGCCACCAATATCAAAATATGCCCAAGCGATATTTAATTTTGTAAATGCAATTTGTACCGAGTCTTTTATCTTAGTGCTATAGTAAAGTGATTTTTTGTAATATGAAATTCCTTTTTCGTACTCTTTCTTGTTAAAACAGTAAATGTTACCTAAGTTATTATAGAGCCAGTTTTTAAGTTCTCCGTTAGTAGTTTTTTCTGCATAGATTAAACCTTTGTTATAATAAAATAAGGCTTTGTCGGGTTCGGTTAGTTCGTCAAAATTAGCAGCTATTGTGTTGTACGATTTTGCAATAAGATTTGCGTCTTTGGCGGTTAGCGCATAGTTTAATGTGATTCTGGACAGTGTTAGTGATTTTTCATGATGACCTTCACGCATCAATTTTACCGCATCGTCAGAAAGTTTGAGTATCTCTTTTTTGGAAATAGGTTTAGTTTGAGAGTAAAATTTATTACTCAAACAAAGTAGCAAGATAACGAGTAATAAAATAATTCGGTTTTTATGCATTTAATACAATGATTATTATATGTAAATTTTAAAGATTATCTCCCAAATTTAATAATTAATTCATAGCGTTATTGATATCTAACAGATGTTCAAAAATGCCATGTATGAATTTGGGAATACAATAGTAAGTAATTTAATGTTTGATAATTTATATATAAGTAAGTTTTTTATGGATAAATTATGATTGATTCATTATCGGAACTTCAATTTTAATTGCGGTTCCTATATCAATTTTGGATATAACTTCGATTTTGCCTTTCAAATTTTTTATTCTTGCTCTAATCTGATTTAGACCAAAACCTTCGGCAATGTTAAATTCATTGGTCTTATAGCCTTTTCCGTTATCGGTTACATTAATAATAAGATTTGAATTGTTTTCTACCAATGAAACATTGGCAATGGTCGCTTCACTGTGTTTTATGATATTGTTTAAAAGTTCTGAAATTATAAAATAGATTCTTATTTCGAATTTTTCATGATAGCGTGTTTTAGGAGGAATAGTACAAGAATATTTGAAAAGGAGAGTCGAGTTTGAGTTTTTTTCACACAAATCTTCCAGCGCATAAAACAAACCAAAACGAACTAGCAATGTTGGTAAGAGTTCATGAGACAAATCTCGTACTTTATCATGAGCTTCTTCTAGAATAAATTTTGTTTTAAGAATTTCTTCGGATACAGGTTCATTTTGTGTCGAAAATACGTTTAGATGCATTCCTGCCGAAGACAATAATGCACTAATGTTATCATGCAAAAACAAGGCTATTTTTTTACGTTCGCTTTCCTGACCGTCGATACTTGCATTAATGATGTTTTGTTGTATTTTACTTTGTACATCTTTAAGCCTGTTTTTCTGTTTAAGTTTGGTGTTTTGGTAGAAAAAATAAAACAAGATGATGATAACAAAGAACAGTGCAACTATAATGCTAAAAATCTTTTTGTTGCGGGACTGTTCCCGCATTAAAGATTGTTGCTTCGTTTTATATTGAGATTCTATTTTATCAACTTCTCTTTTATATTCATCTAATTCAAGATTAACACCTACAAGTTTTGGCTTTTTTAATTCTATAGATTCCGTTAGTTCTTTTTCTAGAGTATTAAGTCGGATTATGTTCTGGTAAGCTTTTTTGTAATCATGTTTTCTGAATAAGAAGTCTGCATATTTTTCATGTGTTTTGGCTAAATCAAATTTTTCATAGCTTTCATTTCCTAGAGAAATTGCTTTCTTAAAAAAGGCATCAGCTTTTATAGTGTCATTTTTATGGTCGCTATATAAAGCATTTAACATATTGAGAGCAACCTTTGTAGATTCATCTCCATATTGTTTAAATTCATTTACAAAATTTAAATAATCTAAACCTTTATCAAAATTTTTAATCTCAAAATAAGCCCAGGTAATATTTAATTTTTTAAGGTATATTCTTGCTTTATCGGGGGATTTCTGGCTATATTCCAGTGATTTTTCGTAGTGATTGATTCCTTTTTGATATTCTTTTTTATAAAAAAAATAGGTGTTCCCCAGATTGTTATGAATTTTGGCTTTTAATAAACTGTTGTCGATTTTATCACCATAATATAGTGCTTTTTGATAAAATATTAAAGCTTTGTCGAGCATGATTAAATCATCAAAATTTAATCCTATTGTATTGTAACTGTATGCGATAAGGTAATTATCGTTGATCTCGATTGCTTGTTTTAATGCAATTCGGGATTGTTTTAACGATTTCTCATAATCGTTAATTTTCCAGTTTTCGACAGCTTCCTTTATTAATTTTTCAATTTCGTTTTTTTGAAGCGATTTTTTTTGAGGATAAGAATTGGTGCTAAAACATATTAGTACTATAAAAAGAAAGGAGAAAAATCGAGTTTTGTGCATCTAATACAATTGTTATTTTTAGATAAAAATTCTTAAAATTTTGTTCCAAATTTAATAATTAAATCTCTTTCTGTTTGAAAAAAAAAAGTTATTATTGTGTAAGTAATGTTCCTAGTTGTTCTTGTTTTTATGGGTTAATTAATTTGTATTTAATTAATTATTAAACATGTAAAGTGTGAGTGTCTTGAGAATTATTAGGATGTTTGTTTAAGTATAAACACGTCATTAGATAATTTTTAAAAGGCTTTATAATTCAGTAAATTACGACAAAATAATCAAAGGCTATCCTGGTTAAGTGAAGTTAAAAGCTAAGACAAAGACAAGTAAAAAGATGTAATTCATTAAACGATAATGACAGAATCCAAAGTGTCTTAAAATGATTTGGGAAATAACTAATTTAAATAAAATAACAAATGTCAAAACAATTTTTAGAAGAAGAAATTTACAATTTAGCTGGAGAAGATCTTAACAGTAATCTTGGAGGTGAAGCACCTGAAGATGATGAGCAACTGGGAGAAGAAAAAGAAGAGAAAATTGTTGATATTGATAAAGGAGGAAAAGGAGAAGGTTATTCAGCTTCTTAAAATGAATCTATTACTAATTAACTTAAATAAAAAGGCATAAATTAATTTAGTGAAGAATAAAAAAAAGTGCTTCAGGAAACTGAAGCACTTTTTTATGTTTATGATTTTATCAAATTATTTTTAATTGCATATTTTACCAGACCAATAGTATTTTTGGTCTTTAGTTTTTTCATGATATTTTTGCGATGTGTTTCTACAGTATTGGTACTAATAAAAAGTAATTCACTAATTTCTTTACCACTATATTCAAGTGAAATTAATGTGATTATTTCTAATTCTCGTGAACTCAAAATGGAATTTTCTTCTCTAGTTCGTTCATTAAGTTTAGGATTTCCTTTTGTAAATGTGGTAAATATTTTCTCTCTTACGGAGTCACAAAAATATTCTTCGCCTTTGTTTACAGCTTCAATTGCTTCGATGATGTTTTCACCTGCACATTTTTTGGTTAGGTAGCCACTGGCTCCAAGATTCATTACTTCTTTGATGATTTTTAAATCGTCGTAGCTAGAAAGTATTATTACTTTACAAGGGAACCCTTTTTCTGAGAACTCCTTAAGAACCTCTATTCCATCTTTTTGAGGCATGCTTATATCTAAAACTAAGATGCTAGTATTATTTGAGGTGACATCATTGTAAATATTCATTCCGTTTAAAGATGATCCTACAACTTCAAAGTCAGAAACAGTATGTAATAAATTAGTAAGCCCATCGATAAGTACTTGATGATCGTCGGCTAGGTGTACTCGTATTTTGTTTTTCATAAAAATGATGACTATATAATTTCAAATTTAGGTAAAAATAAAAGAATGCGAGTGTTCATAAGGGTTTATTTTATTAGTAATTGTATTAATAAGGATACTGTTTTCCACAAAAAAACCCGAATTGTAAAATTCGGGTTTTCTTCGCACAAAATAAATTAAATTTATAGGTTTACCTCAATCGATCCACAGATTTTACAAGATCCTCGTCCTTCTTGATGGCCTTATTAGCTAATACTAATAATACGATAGCAACTATAGGTAGAAACATCCCAATACCTTTCTCCGAAACAGCAGGTGTTTCTCCAGATAAGTTTAGTGAGTGATATACAAATAATCCTAATAAAATTAAATTTAATATGATATTCAGTCTGCCCATGACAAACTGGTTTTGTCTTTTTTTGTATGAAATGATACTTACTATAGTAAGCATAGTGCTTAAACCTAGCAAAATAACATAAAGTTGATTTTGCATAAAATAATATGGTTTAGCATCAGCAGTGATCCATAAAGGAACAAAAAACATTAAAATGCCTGTCACTGCAAATGTTAAAATTAAATATATAGTCTGAACTCTTTGTATCATTATATCTGGTAATTGTTTTACAAAAATATATTTTCTTTTTTTAAAATACTATTGTATGATAAAATTTTATTCGTATTATTGCATCATAATACCGTAAGCACTTCATACTGCGGTTGATTCAACTAAAAAAATAAAGATACTACCTATTCTTTTACAGTATTTCTGAAAATTAATTAAATTCATAGAACATTCATGTTTGATATTTCTGCATTAAAAGAAATGAAGCTTTCCGAGCTTCAAGAAATAGCTAAATTAGCTAAAACCATAAAAGTTAACGGTGTAAAAAAGGAGACATTGATAGGTCTTATTTTATCACATCAAGAAGAAACTGTCAAGCCAGCAGTAGAACAAAAAGTTAATGATGTTGAAGATGATAAGCCTAAAAGAGCTCGAATCGTTCCTGTAAAAAAAGCAGCTATACAAAAGAATACAGTTCAAAAGAATATAGTTTTTGAAGAAGAAAAAGAAAATAAAACAAGCGAAATTCTTGATACACCAATAATTCCAGCAGTTCCAGTAGTAGAAGCAGAAACTATTCAATCTGATGAATCTCCTGAAAAAAGTGCTCCTGAAAAAAAGCCATCAAAAATTATCAAATTCAATAAATCGGCCTATGAAAAAAAGGTCGCTTTACAAAAAGAAAAAGAAGCAGTAAAAGAAAATGCTTTAGCAACTGAAACTCCAAGTGAAACTTCAGTTGAAACTCCAGAAAATACAACATCGGAAAAAGTCGAAGCGCCAGTTCAGACAAAAAAGATAAATCCGAACCAGAATAAACAAAATCAAAACTCGAACCAAAATCAAAACCCGAATCAGAATCAAAATCAAAACGGGAATAACGGGAATCAGAATCCAAATTTTAAAAATAAAAAGAATAATTTCAGAGACTCTGATTTTGAGTTTGATGGAATTATCGAAAGTGAAGGAGTTTTGGAAATGATGCCAGATGGATATGGTTTCTTACGCTCTTCAGATTATAATTATTTAGCTTCTCCAGATGATATTTATTTATCAACTTCACAAATCAGATTGTTTGGTCTTAAAACAGGTGATACAGTAAAAGGAGTAGTGCGACCTCCTAAAGAAGGAGAAAAGTTTTTTCCATTAGTTCGTGTTTTAAAAATAAACGGACATGATCCACAAGTAGTTCGTGATCGTGTTTCTTTCGAACATTTAACACCAGTTTTTCCTTCTGAAAAATTTAAATTAGCCGAAAAACAAAGTACAATTTCAACTCGTATTATTGATTTGTTCTCTCCAATAGGAAAAGGACAGCGTGGTATGATTGTAGCGCAGCCAAAAACTGGTAAAACAATGTTACTAAAAGACATTGCAAATGCTATTGCAGCAAATCACCCAGAAGTATATTTAATTGTTCTTCTTATAGATGAGCGCCCAGAAGAGGTTACTGACATGCAACGTAGTGTGCGTGGAGAAGTAATTGCTTCTACTTTTGATAGAGAGCCTCAAGAACATGTTAAAATAGCAAATATAGTACTAGAAAAAGCAAAACGTTTGGTTGAATGCGGGCATGATGTGGTGATTTTATTAGACTCAATTACGCGTTTGGCAAGAGCTTATAATACAGTTCAACCAGCTTCAGGTAAAGTATTAAGTGGTGGTGTTGATGCAAATGCATTGCAAAAACCAAAAAGATTCTTTGGAGCAGCTCGTAATGTAGAAAACGGTGGTTCATTAAGTATCATTGCTACTGCATTAACAGAAACAGGATCAAAAATGGACGAAGTTATTTTTGAAGAATTCAAAGGAACAGGTAACATGGAATTACAGTTGGATCGTAAGATTGCTAACAAACGTATTTTCCCTGCAATTGACTTAACTTCTTCAAGTACGCGTCGTGATGACATGTTATTAGATGAAAAGACATTACAAAGAATGTGGATCATGAGAAAATACCTTTCAGATATGAATCCTGTTGAAGCTATGGACTTTATCAATGATCGTTTTAAGAAAACTAAAAATAATGAAGAGTTTTTAATCTCTATGAATGACTAAAAAAGGAACTAAGGTTCTGAGATGTTAAGACACTAAGATATATAACAAAAAGGTTGTTGAAAAGTAATTTTTCAGACAACCTTTTTGCTTTTTTAGATTGCTATACATGTCACCCGCAATGGGGTTTGTAAAACGGTTTTGTGAATTTTTATAAATATTTGCATCCCTCTGGGATTTAAAAGGAATAAATTAGGGATCTGATTATTGACCTTTTTTTAATTTACTTAAAGTATTTTCTATAAGTTCCATTCTGGTTTTTATCTTTTCTGCAGCTGCATCAAGCGTATAACCTTCGTCTAAAAGCTCTTTTATAAGTAACATTTTTTTGATGTTCTCATAGTTATATCTCCTGTTTTTTCCTTCTTCTTCGGTTAAGCTGCTAATAATGGCCTTGTCTTCCCAATAGCGAATTTGTCTTGTTGGGATTCCTGTAATTTGTGAGACTTCACCAATTCCAACGATCAACTTATCCAAAAAATTAAAGTCAAATGACAAGGCTTTATTTGTATCTGATTTCCCCATTTTGTAATTTATTTACAATTAATGTTGCAAATATAGAATATTAGCTGTTAGTTTGCAATTGTAAGTTATTTACAATTATTGATAATTAAATACAATTTATGACATGAAAAAATTATTATTAATTACAGTTGCTATGATTATGATCAGTTCAAAACCTATGGCACAGGATAGTATTCCTGGACAAAAAGATTATTTAAACGAATTTCAGAAACAAGTAGTTATTCCTTCTGGATATCATTTTTATTCTGTCAAAAAAGTGGTTGCTGATAATGAATTGGCATTGCTGTTTCGTTATCAGAAAGATAGAAATGAAAATAAGAATGGAGAGCATTTTTCTTTTATCATATCTGAAAATGAAAAACAGATTTTAGGGTTTACTTATATGGATAAGAAGTTCTCTAATTCAAAAATGATATCGAAGGCTGAAGCAAAAAAGATTGCTGAAACGTTTTTGAGACAATTAGATAATTCTTTAGCAAAGGAACTTAAGAATCTTTGGATTGAGCAACATGATGAGCAGATTATTGCGAATGATAAAGAGGCGATAATTAGCGGAATAAAATATAAATGCTACCGTGCTGCTACGAACGACTATTGTTGGGTTATTGTAGGTTTTGATGGGGCGATTGTTACTTTTGAACGCAACATCAAGTGGGATAACACCGCTGGAAAGCGGATTACAGAAAAGTGGTTACACGATAGTTGGGTAATTGAAAAAGACAAAATTGATGTCAGTTCCGAGCAGGAAGTTTTAAAAACACTTCTTGAAACTACTTTTTTAAATGGAGCGCTAAACGATTTAAATACTGAACAAATGTCTAATGGGTTTCATCCTGATTTTGCAATCCTTATAGCTGATAATACTAACTTAAAAAGACTAGAATTACCAGTTTGGATTAAAATAGTTGAGGAGTATAAAAATGATGCTAAAAAAGTAAAGTCGGGTGATAGAAATCTAGAGTATAAATTTGATTTGATAGATGTTACTGGAAATGCCGCAGTTGTAAAGACTCAGCTTTTTAGAAAAGGAGAGCATGTAATAACGGATTATATCTCACTTTTAAAGTTTGAGAATGGTTGGCAAGCAGTTGCAAAAGTTTCTAATGAACATATACGAAATCCTTTAAAAATGTAAATGATGAAAATAATAATTCTGATACTACTAATAATAAATACAAATTTGATGAATAGCCAGACAAAAGAAAAATCTGCATTGGTTTTAATTGAAACTCAAAATGAATGGATGCATCCAGAAGGGAAATTGAGAAAAAACCTGGTCAAAGATGATAAGATGATGTTGAGTTCTATTGCTAATATTGAAAAAGCACTTCAATATGCCAGAGAAAATGATTTCAGCGTGATTCACGTAGGATTGCGTTTTGAAAAGGGGTATCCAGAGCTTGCAAATGGGAAAAGTGGTTTACGCAAGGCAATTCCAATAGCTGGAACTTTTCCGATTGATGAATTTGGATCACAATTTTATGAAACTGTAAAACCCATTGAAAAAGAGTTTATTGCTACTGGTAGAGTAGGAGCAAGTGGATTTGCAGGTTCAAACCTGGATGCTTATTTAAGAAATAATAAAATTGAGAATTTATATTTAATTGGCTATGCTACTCACGTTTGTGTAGAGAGTACAATGAGGGAAGCTCACGATATTGGTTACAATACTTATATTATTTCAGATGCTTCCTCTGCGTTCAATAAAGAACAGCAAAATTATTTCCTTAAAGAAATTGTACACCATTTTGCTGATCAGCTTACAACTGAAGAATTTGTGAAGAAATAGATGTTTCTCCAATTAATATTCTAAAAAGATTATAACAAAAAAAAGGATGAGTATTTACTCATCCTTTTTTTTGTTAAGCTCATTAAGTCTTTGAATATCAAAAGAAACTTACTTCTTGTCAACTACAGGTCTGTTACTTCTATTTGCCAAATCCCAAGCTATTACAAATGCCAATTGGGTTCTTTTTGTTAAAGCATCGTATTCGATTTTTTCAGGCTTATCTCCCTTTTTGTGGTAATCTTCATGAACTCCATTAAAAAAGAATACTGATGGAATACCAAGCTTAGCAAAATTATAATGATCTGAACGCTCATAAAAATGATTTGGATCTTTTGGATCATTAAATTTAAAATCTAAATCGATTTTAGTATATTTTTCGTTTTGAGCTACTACGATATTATGTAAATCGCTAGATAATCTATCAGCACCAATTACATATACATAATTATTGGTATTTGCATGTTCTACATCGCGACGTCCAATCATATCGATATTAATATCGGCTATTGTGTTTGCAATAGGAAACAATGGATTTTCTGAGTAAAAACGGGAACCATGTAGGCCGTGTTCTTCTCCAGTTACATGCAAGAAAAGAATAGAACGTTTTGGTCCATGTCCTTCTTTCTTTGCTTTTGCAAATGCCTGAGCCATTTCTAACAAGGCAACAGTTCCTGATCCATCATCATCGGCACCATTATAGACTTCGCCATTTTTTACTCCTACGTGGTCGTAATGAGCCGAAATAACTAGTACTTCATCTGGTTTTTCAGTACCTTCAATATACGCCCATATGTTTTCTGAATCTGGTAGATTCTGATTTCTTTTGGCATTTAAGTAAGATGCTGGAACGTGTTGGTAGTAATCGGTTGCGCTTTTAGGGAAAGGGACTTTATCTTTTTTGTATTGATCAATAAGATAAACACCTGCTTTTTTTTGTCCTTTTGAGCCAGTTTCTCTTCCTTCCATTTCATCTGATGCTACGATATAAAGATGCTTTTTTAATTCGGCAGCTGTTATGGTATTCATGTATTTGGTTGGATCCGAATTGTCTTTAGCAGTTACACTTTGGGTGTTTTTGCATGAAAATGCTGAAGCAATTAACAATAAAATTATAATTTTTTTCATTTCTTGTTTAGTGTAAATTGATGAATGTGTAAAAAGCGAATACAATTAGTAAAAATAATATAAAAAATGAATTTACGAAGAGCAATGTTATACTTTTAATAAATGATACTATTCTCGATTCTCCATAAAAACGATGGTGAGCTGGGAAAAAATAATAAAACATCCATACCATTCCAATAAATGTGAAATAATTAATTATGGTAGAAATAAGAGGATAGTTTATTAGATCACCTATTTTTCCAATTGAGAACAGAATTAAAAATGTTAGCAATAGAAATGAAAAATAATGAAGGGTAAATATACCGTGATCAAAATAATACCAACGTTTTTTATTATGAAAGATCCATAAGAAGAAAGCGAAAAAAGGCATGATAATAAATAAAACTTTAGGTAAATTGTGTATAAATGACTCTATAAATTTCTCGATTACTTCCCGACCTGTATTTTTATCTTTTATAACTTGAACTTTTCTGTTTAGCCAATAACTAAAGTCAGAAAGTTTTTTTGATTTAGGGCCATATTTTTGAATTGAATCTAGTTCATTAACAGATTTATATCCAAATTTTATTAAGCTTCTTTCTTGTGATTTGGGATTATTTAAAGCATCCTGAATAGCTTTTTTGTCTTCATTAGATATTGATTTAGAATCTAATAAGGCTTTTACATCTTTGTTCTCTTTTAGCGAATTGGTAATGGTTGTAGTTTGTTTTTCTATGTTTTCTGTTTTAAGAGACTCATTTTTATCTTCATCTACATGAATAGGAAACATTGCAATTAAAAGAAAAGTAATAAAACTGATGAAAATATATAATCGAACTGGTGCTAAATAAGACAAGCGTTTTCCCGAAAGATATTCTTTGGTAAGAGCTGACGGTTTAAATAAAAGATTTATAATTGTACGCCAAAAAGCATTCTCATAATGCGTTAGATCTTCGAAAAAATGGATAAATAAATGGTGGAATGTTTTTCGAGTATCTGTATTTTCTTGCCCACAATTGGGACAAAATTTTTGTTCAACAACGTGTCTGCAATTCAGGCATGTTTTGTCTTTTCTTAAAGCGCTTTTTGACATAAAAAATTTGGTTTGGTATTTTTTGGTTTGAGATAGTTATAATTATTTTTTCAAGACTTCATTTAAGAAAAGTTTTAAATGTTCAAATGAACGTTTTGTGGCTTTTTCATTGTATGCAGCTCCTTTTGAATTATCATTTCCTGCTTCGGGATTGGTAAACGAGTGTACAGCATTTGCATAATAAATCATTTGCCAATCGGCTCTGGTATCACGCATTTCTTGTTGAAAAGAGTTAATTTCTTCTTTTGATTCATATGGGTCATCCGCACCGTGACATACTAAAACTTTTGCAGTAATAGGTTGCGCTGGTCGCTTAATATTTTTCCCTAAGCCACCATGAAAGGAAACAACTCCTTGTACATTAAGATGACCTCTTGCAGCTTCAAGAGCACCTGTTCCTCCAAAACAATACCCAATTATAACAGTGTTATTAACATTGGCTCCTGATTTTACTAATTGTTGTAAAGCTAGATTAATTCTGTTTTGGTAAATACTAAAATTACTCTTATAATATCCAGATAGCTTACCTGCTTCAGTATTATCATTTGGATAGTTCCCTTGTCCGTATATATCTGCAATAAAAACATGATATCCCAGATTGGCTAAATTTTCAGCAATTTCTTTAGATGCATTATCAATACCTTTCCAAGCAGGAAGGATTAATATTCCAGGATTTTCATTGCTTTTTGTTGTAGGGTTAATGGCAAGCCCGTTTAAAACCTGACTTCCATCAGTATACTTTACTGGTTTTAATTGTGCGCTCATAGTGTTGCAAAAAAGTATAATAGTAAATAAGAGAAGGGGCAATTTTTTCATAGTTTCATAAATTTAAACAAATATTAGAAATTTTATGTTACAAAAAAATTTCAAAATGTATTTCTTCTAAGTTTTTTGCATGCTGATTATTAGGATAAAAATTATTTACCAGGGTGATAGGTTTTTTCTGCATTTTTAATGACATCTTCTTTATAAAACAAGACTTCTTTAAATGCTCCTTTTTGATACATTTCGGCTTGGTCTGCAAAATGTTTCGAGCTTAGATCACCACTGTTTCCTCCTGCTAATAATGATTTTGCCTTTATTTTTGAACCAAATTCTACAGCGCAAACAAAACTATTACCATTGTATCCGTAACGTTTTTTAGAATCATTTTGGTAACTACTTTTAAAAGAAGGCAAACTTCCCCACGAACCTGGACCAAAAGCAATTGGTAAACTTGGTTTTGAATCGTCATATTTTAAATCGATGTCACCGTTAGAACGTTGAAAGCGGTTAATTTCGCCCCAAGCTACTTTCCATGTTCCCCATTTTGATTTTAGATCTTTTAAGACAGATTGTAATTGTGGTATTAGTTGAGCAGCGGTTGCATTTTTTGCGAAATTTTTAGTGTTTTCAACCTGATCCAATTCGCCTTCATCGATATATGCTTTTAAGATTATTGGATCTAATTTATACGCCCATTCAACAGCTAATGTTGTTGCTACAGAATTTTCTTTGGCATAATAATCCCAGTTTTTTAGTATAGCAATTGATTCAGCTAAATCAGCATATTCAGGATCTGAAGGTTTTATGTTTTTTTCAAATACAGTAATTAAGCTTGGAATTAAAATTTCAAAAATGGATAATTTAGTGTCATATCCATCAGCAATTACTTTGTCTAAGGTATAATTATCTCCTTTACTAAATATGCGGACAGCATTTATTCCTCTGAAATTTTCCCCATCCGGTGCCATATACGGTAGGTAGTTTTCTTTTTTTGGACTGTTTTCTCCTGCTACTGAATAAGGAGTAGAATTGCAATTCTGTAACCAGCCATTTACCGGATTATATATATGTACTGTTTCATTTACTTCATGAAGGCCTTTCCATTGTGTTGACGAAACGGAACCATCAACGACTTTTGCCCAATTGAGATTTTTGTCTCTTATTGGGATAAAATTTCCGTGCCAATAGGCGATGTTTCCTTTGTTATCTGCATAAACAGTATTATTAGAAGTGTTGGCTTTTAAATCCATCGCTTTTTTATACTCCTCAAAATTGGTTGATTTTGTTCTTACCCAACTCTGAATTAGACTTGTCATCGATCGATTATTCGATTTTAAACTAATCCATTTTCCATCACGTTTGGCCATAATTGGTCCGTTATTGGTAAAATAAGTTTTGAATTTTTTAGGAATTAATTTTCCATTTTCAGTATAGTGTATTGTAATTTCTTTTTCGATAACAGGCAGTAGTTTTTTATCAAATTCATAAAATAGTTTATTGTTTTTAGTAATGATTTTTTCGGCATACATATCAGCAACATCTACATTTGATGATGTGTGCATCCAACCACAATTGTCATTAAAACCTTGGTAAACAAAAAACTGTCCCCAAGTTACTGCTCCGTATGCATTTAGTCCTTCTTCACTTGTTACCTGTACTTCAGGTCTAAAGTAAAAAGTGGTATGGGGATTAATGTATAAAATAGCATTTCCATCAGCTGTTTTTGATGGTGAAAAGGCAAAACCATTTGAACCAGTTTGGACATTTTTTTCTCTTTCTACATAAGCTACTTTGTCATTGTTTCCAGAATAGAATGCTTTTAATTCGCCTGTTGTAAGATCAGCAGTGCTTATGGCTCCAATGCTTCCATCTGTCCAAAGCAAAGGAAACCACGGTTCAAAATGAGTTAAAAGAGCTGGTTTTACTTCTGGATGTTTGTATAAATAAAAATTGATTGCATCAGCATAACTGTTTAAAAGTTTTTTGAGCCAGACAGGTGCTTTTTTATAATCTGATTTTGCTTCTTGTGTATCAATTAAAAGCTGTATTTCTAGATCATTGTATAAAACAGATTGTCCTTTTATTTCTGAAAGGCGCCCTAGTTTCTCAATATAATTCATTTCAATTCGCTTAAAATCATCTTCGCATTGTGCATATAGTAATCCAAAGACAGCATCGGCATCAGTTTTCCCATAAACATGTGGAATTCCCCAATTATCTCGAATTATGGTGACTTGCTGTGCTAATTTCTCAAGACGGTTAATCTCTTTTGTGTTTATTTTCTGCGCAGAAACTTGAAAACTTATGCAAGAAAGAACAAAGCTTAGTTTTATTATTTGAAGGTAATTGAACATAGTTATTTGATATTAAATTTTTGACCAGGCGTATAAATGCTCATTTGCAGACTTTCTATGGATATCAGGTTGTTATTTTTAGCTTTTAAAATTCCTTTAGGATTTCTAACTACAATAACTTCGCTATCGCCTGCAACTTCAACTTGATTGTTTCGAACAATAATTGCGGTAGCTTCATCAATTCCAATTCCGGTTAAAGTTGGAAACTCGACTAAAGCTGTTAGGAGTCGATTGTAGCGATTTCTCTTTAAAAAATGTTGATCGATAATGGCCGTTTTTATTAATCCTAGGCCTTCTGAGGTTTCTAGATTATCATATCTAATATTATCAAAAGTTCCGGAATATTCTTTTTGTAACTTTTGATTTCCAGTTATCATTTTCTCCGACATAACTGCTGCACCTGCACTTGTACCCGAAATTGTACTTCCGTTTTCATATGCTTTTTTTATAGCAGTCTTTATTGGAGTATTTTGGACAATATTCATAAAACGTGTTTGGTCGCCTCCGCTTATAAAAATTAGTTTTGCCTTCTGTAGCGAGTCAGTTAATGTTTTATTTTGTGCAGTTTCTTTATTAAAATTGAACATTACAATTGGATTTGTTGTCAATTTTAGCATTTGTGTTTTAAAAAAGATAAAGGAGCTATCTGGTTCTTCACTAGACATTGGTAAAACGACGATGTAATCTTTTTTTGTTAAGTCGGCAACACTTAAGATTTGTTTCATCAAATTATCAGATCGGTCTCCACCGCCAATTATAAATAGTTTTCCTTTAGGTGTTTGTGCCTGAACAAGGCAACTCATGAATAGGAGTGAAATCAATAGTTGTTTTTTTGACAAGCATTTGAATAGTAGCTGGTTTTTCATGGTTTTATTTGGTTTAGTTAAGGCATATTTGCAATAAATCTTAAGAGAGATGTATTTACTATAAAAAGAACATCTTTTATTTTGTCTAAGTCTACTTTTGAAGCTACATCCCGCATGGAGTGGTAATCATCATGGAAACCACTAAAATAAGTCATAACAGGAATTCCTTTAGCTGCAAAAGAGGCATAATCACTTCCAGTATGTCCATTGGTTTCCCAAAGATCGAGTGTAAAAGGTTTTGGAAGTTTGCTATTGCTAAAAGTAACGATTTCTTTTAAACTATCGCTTCCTTGCTGTGTTCCAATGCTTAAAACTCGATGGGTTTTATCTTCTGGAGCGCTTCTCGATATCATGTCCATATTAATAGCGAGTAGTATTTTTTGTTTCTCTAGATCGAAATTCTGGATGAAATATTGGCTCCCTAAAAGTCCCATTTCTTCTGCAGTCCAAGAAGCAAATAAGATATTGCACGGTGGTTTTATTTTTGATTCAGACCAGTTCTTGGCTAATGCCAACATTCCTGAAACTCCCGAAGCGTTATCGTCGGCACCATTATAGATTGTATCATTTATGGTCCCTAAATGATCGTAATGTGCCCCTACAATAATAGTTTTAGTAGTATCTTTTCCTCGAATCATTCCTAAAACATTTCGAACAGGGAAAGTTTCGGATTCTAAATTTATTGTAAAATTAATTTTTGTCTTTTTTAATAGAGTAGAAGAGGATTTTATTTTTTTTGTAGAATCCTTTTCAAATGATTCTAATGAAATGCCACTTCCAGAAAAGAGTTTTTCGGCGGCTGATTTACTTAATTTAAAAATTGGAATTGATGTTGTAGTTGGGTTTTCTAATGAATGAAAAATTTCGTTTTCTTTAGCGTTTTTAGGTTTATAATCCCCGTTTTCATTTATGATAATTAAAGCAATTGCATTTTTATTGATAGCTGTTTGTAACTTGATTTCTTCTAGATTATTTTCTTCTGGTAATAATTTTTTAAATTTCTGATATGTTGCAGAAGTACTATCTTGATGTCCTGGAAACCCTTTTAAAACAATAACAATTTTTCCTTTTACATTTTGGTTTTTATAATCATCATAGCCCTCTTTGGTTAGACTTAATCCGTAGCCAGCAAAAACTATTGGAGCTTCTTTTTGTAATGATTGTGCTATTGGTGTAACTTGAAAATCATTTTCTGGAGAAAGTACAAACCTTTCTCTGTTTTCTTTTATTATTTCAAAAGAAGTTTTTTTTACGGTATGTTCACGAATTTTGAAATTTTGAAAATATCCAGATTTTACACTATAAGGAACTAATTGGTATAATTCCATCATTGAAGCAATATATTCAGAAGCCATAACGCCTCCTTTTTGAGTAGCTCCTCGGCCTTCCATCAAGTCAGAAGCCAAGATAGATAGCGTTCCAGAGAAATCACTTTTGGATGGATTTGAAACATTAGTTTGCGAAAACAAGACTGAATTACAGAATAATAAAATAACTGATAAAAGGAATTGTAATCGCATATTTTTTAGTTTATAAGGTTGATTATAAAGTAATATTTCGCTTAAAAGCACAACCTAATTCTATAATAGAATCAGTTTTAGCTATGCCAGGAATACTATCAACTTTTTCGTAGAGTATTTTTCTCATGTGTTCATGATTCGTAGCTATAATTTTTATGTAAAGCGTAAATGAACCTGTTACAAAATAACATTCAGTAATTTCAGGGATTTCCTTTAAGGCTTGTATTACGCGATCTGAGTCTGAATCTTTGTTAAGTGTAATTCCTGTAAATGATGCCCAATCGTATCCAATTTTTTTCTCATTAACAACAGGTTTAATTCCAGTTAAGATACCGTGATCAATTAGTCGGTTAACTCGTTGATGTACCATCGTGTTCGAGATTTTCAGAGTTGAAGCGATAGAGGAGAAGGCCATTCTGCCATCTTTTTCTAACTCTTTTATGATGCTAATATCGAATTCGTCTAATATATCCATTGTTTTCTTTTGAATTAAAAATGATTGTTTCTGTTAGTTATAAAAGTAATTATTTTTTATGATTTTTAAATAAGAGAATCTAGAATAGTTGTGTTTAAATATGACTTAATTAGGTATTGATAAAGTTTATATTTTTGTAAAATAAATAAATTATGAGTCATAATAACTTTTTGTTGTTGTAAAATATATAAAAATGGTTATTTTTGTAGATAAAGTTTTAAAAAATAAATTATCATGCAAACAAAACAAGACCTTTCATCAAAATCAGAAATCTTGATTGAAAAAGAAAATAAGTATGGAGCTCATAATTATCACCCTCTTCCAGTTGTTATAGAAAGAGGTGAAGGTGTTTATGTTTGGGATGTAGATGGAAAGAAATATTATGACTTTTTATCTGCTTATTCAGCAGTTAACCAAGGACATTGTCATCCGAAAATTGTGAAAGCCATGGTTGATCAAGCTCAAAAACTTACATTGACTTCGCGTGCTTTTTATAATGATCAATTAGGTCCTTATGAAGAATATGTAACCAAATATTTTGGTTTTGATAAAGTTTTACCAATGAATACTGGTGCTGAGGCTGTAGAAACTGCACTTAAAGTGTGTAGAAAATGGGCTTATGAAGTGAAAGGTATTCCTGAAAATCAAGCACAAATTATTGTTTGTGAGAATAATTTTCATGGAAGAACAACTACAATCATTTCATTCTCTAATGATGAAACTGCTCGTAAAAACTTCGGACCATTTACAGATGGATTTATAAAAATAGAATATGACAATCTTGAAGCTCTTAAAAAAGCTTTAGAATCATCAACAAATATTGCTGGATTTTTGGTTGAACCAATTCAAGGTGAAGCAGGAGTTTATGTTCCTTCTGAAGGATATTTAGCAAAAGCAAAAGAATTGTGTGCAGCACATAATGTATTATTTATTGCAGATGAAGTTCAGACTGGAATTGCACGTACAGGAAAATTATTGGCGGTTCATCATGAAAATGTACAACCAGATATTTTAATTTTAGGTAAAGCAATTTCTGGTGGAGTTTATCCAGTTTCTGCTGTTTTGTGTAATGACGAAATTATGAATGTTATTAAACCTGGACAACACGGATCTACTTTTGGAGGAAATCCTGTTGCTGCTGCAGTTGCAATTGCAGCACTTGAAGTAATTAAAGATGAAAACCTAGCTGAAAATGCAGAGCGTTTGGGAATTATTTTAAGAAAAGGTCTAAACGAAATTGCTGAAAGAAATAATTTAATCACACTAGTTCGTGGTAAAGGATTATTGAATGCAATTGTAATAAATTGTGGTGAGGATTCTGACTTGGCTTGGGATATTTGTCTTAAATTTAGAGATAATGGATTATTAGCAAAACCAACTCATGGAAATAAAATTAGACTAGCACCACCATTAGTAATGACAGAATCTCAAATTAAAGAGTGTCTGGAAATTATCGAGAAATCATTGAATGATTTTAGAAACTAAATCTATAATTTACAAAATTGATATAAAAAAACCATTCGTTAAACGAATGGTTTTTTAGGTTTATAGTGGTTTTACTTAGAAATTATATCCTGGATTCTGAGTAATTTTTTTATTAGTATCCATTTCTTTTAGTGGAATTGGGAAAACTAAATTATCAGCGTTATAAAGAATTAAATCTGATCCATCTCCACTTTCGCTTATATCGATAGAACGTTTTGTTCTTCTGATATCATGAATTAAGAATCCTTCCATTCCTAGTTCTAGTTCTCTTTCGAGTAAAATATCATCTATAGTTACTGAAGGTAAATCACCTGCATTCGCTCTTGCTCTGATAAAATTTATATCATCAAGAGGAGTATTACCAACATTTGTAGCTTCTTGAAAGTTGGCTTCAGCTCTTATTAAATACATTTCAGCTAAACGAATAGTAGTAACATTTGCAAATTGATCTGTGAATTTTGATGTTAGCACTGTTTCGCTTGCTTCATCAAAATAATTAAAAGTGCCTCTTTCATCATTAGGGTCTGTAAATTTTTCTAAATAATGATCTCTGATAGAGAAATCACCTCCACGTCCGCCATTATTCTGAGAAGCATAAAAAGTATTTAAATCGTTTAAGCCTGTCTGTTTTGTAATTTGAATAGCAAAGACATCTTCTGTCTGATCTGTGTCATGATTAAAAGCAGCAGCATAATTTGTAGATAAACGATGGCCACTATTTTCAATTACATCATTTGCAGCGTCTCTGGCACCAGCATAGTTACTTTGTTGTAGATAGACTCTAGCTAGTAACGCTTTTGCCGCATATTTGTCTGCATAAAAAGTATTATCTGCTGGCAGATTAGTATAAGCAAGATTTAAACCGTCGATGATTACTTTGTATACCTCTTCAACTGTACTTCTTTCCTTAGATAAATCGACGTTAAAATCGTATATCGCTTTTTCTCTAATAACAACACCTAATTGGCTATTCGTCTGTCCTTTTTCATAAGGTTTTGCAAAGAAACGAACGAGATCAAAATAAGCCAATGATCTTAAAAAGTTAGCCTCTCCAATCATAACAGCTTGTTTGTTTGGATCTTTTACTTTATCGATGTTATCGATAACTGTGTTTGTCGCATTGATGATTTCGTAACATCTAGAATAAGTTCCTTGGATAATTACATTGTCAGCTAGCATTGATTTGTAATACATTTGTTCTAGTTCACCGAAGGTACCAGTCCATTCCAGGTCTGTTGTTTCATCAGATGCACTAACTCCTAGTAAATCAGCATATAATAAAATTCTTCCGCCATATGCGTTACCATTGGCAGCTAAGGCATATGCTCCTGTCAAAATTTGAGTTATACCTTCTTCTGTGTTTAGTGTTTGATCAGCATCTTCTGTCTGTTTGGGATCAAGATCTAATTCGTTTTCACAACTTGTAAGTAAGATTGCAAAAAGCATAAATAGTATTAATTTATATGATTTCATCTTTGTTGTATTAAAAATTAATATTTATTCCCATTGCGATTGTTCTTGCAGGAGGAGCTGAGTAAAATTCTTGGCCAATAGATTGATTATCATCTCGTCTGGCTTCAGGATCATAACCTTCGTAATTTGTAAAGGTTAGCAAATTAACTCCTGTAAAATAGACTCTTAAACTACTCATTCCAAGATCTTTTGTTACATCTTTAGGAAGAGTATATCCAAAAGTTAGGTTTCTTAAACGAACAAAATCTGCTTTGTCTAAATAACGAGTAGAATTTTCAATTCCGTTTCCTTGACCATATCTAGCTTGAGGAACATTTGTGATATCTCCAGGTTTTTGCCAACGATTTAATTGATCAATTGTTTGATTATCAAAGTAATCTCCTGCTGTTGACATATACTGCCCAGCTGAATTATAGATACTAGCTCCCCATTCTCCTTGAAATGTAAATGTAAAGTCAAATCCTTTATAGTTTATTGTATTGGTTAAACCAGCCATTAATGTAGGAAAAGGGTTTCCTGCTATAATTCTAGATGCCTCGCTGTAGTTGTTTGTGGTGCTTTTATCGATGCTTCCATCTGCATTCACAGTATTTTTTACAAAAAGAGCATCACCATTTTGAACATCTACACCACCATATTCTACTAAGTAAAAAGAAGAAATGTTTTCACCAACTCTATTTATAGTTGGTGTTGATATAATATCAGTATTGTTATTAGGTAAAGATTTTACTTTAGACTCATTTGTAGTGATATTGAAACTTGTATTCCATTTGAAATTTTCTGTTTCAATGTTTTTTGTATTCAAAGTAAATTCGAAACCTTTACTTTCTACTTCACCAATATTTTTATTAATTGAAGGTGTAGTACCTGCTCCTGAACTTAAAGACAATGGTACTTCAAAAAGAAGACCATCAGTGTTTTTTTGGTAATAATCTACTTCAAGATTGATTCGGTTTATAAATCCTAGTTCAACACCTACATCAGTTTGTGTTGATTTTTCCCATGTAAGATTTTTATTTCCTGGTTGTTGAAATGTAAGACCTGATTTTAAGTTATACGGATTTGTTTGGTACAATTGACGAGAAGCAAAATTCCCGATCTCTGCATTTCCTACTTTACCCCAACTTCCTTTTAATTTTAAATAGGTTAAAATAGTATTGTCTTTTAAGAAGTTTTCCTGTGACATAACCCAACCTGCTGAGAATGCTGGGAATATTCCAAATCTCTCATTTTCTCCAAAACGAGAGGAACCATCACGACGGATACTTGCCTTGAATAAATATTTATTGGCATACGAGTAATTGACTCTTACGAATTGAGAAAGAAAAACAAAATCAGTTTCACGACCATGTCCTTCATTAACTTCTGCACCACCATCTACAGTTTGAAAGCCATCATTAGGGAAATAAATACTACCAACATCTTGATAACGACGATTGTATTTGTTAAATTCCATACCTACTAGTGCATTCACAACATGATTTTCTCCAAATACTTTATCATAGGTAAGATAATTACTTGAAACATAATTTTCAGTATTTACAGATGTAGCAAATACAGCCCCATCAGTGGCCATAAAAGGAGCATTTTTTCCTTGCCAATAATCTTCAGTTTGAGATAAAAGATCATATGAAAAATCAGAATTAAATTTTAAAGAAGGTAAAATTTTATATTCTCCATATACTTTTCCGATAACTCTTCTCATGATAGTTTTCCAAAATGAATTGTCTTTAACTAACAAATAATTCGCATATTCTGTATTTGGATTTGCAGTTCCGTCTGGTAATCTTGCAGGCGAAATTGGTGCTTGTGCAACAGATTGTAGTGGAGTAGCAAATGCATTGTCATCTTGAACTCTATGAATTATAGATCTAGAAAATCCGATATTCATACCAGCAGTAAAACGATCTGATACTTTATGCGATACATTAGTTCTAGCAGTAATTCTTTCTAAATTATTACTGTCAACAATTCCGATAGTGTTGTTATATGCTCCTGAAAAGTAGTATTTAGTTTTGTCATCACCACCAGAAACAGAGAAATCAGCGTCGGTAGTATAACCCGTTTTAATGGCTTCTTTTTGCCAGTCGGTGTTTACTTCTCCATTTCTCCAATCAGTTCCTTGTGATAAAAACTCTAATTCTCTTTCAACTCTTGCTAATCTGCCTACGTTTGTACCAGCTTCTCGTAATAATTCTACATATTGTGTTGCGTTTAACCATTTTCTTGTATGAGTAGCTTCACTTACTCCTTGAGAAAGATTTATAGAAAAATTTCCTTTACCTTCTTTACCCTTTTTAGTTGTTATAATAATAACTCCATTGGCACCTCTAGCACCATAAATAGCTGCAGAAGAAGCGTCTTTAAGTACATCAATAGATTCTATCTCGTTTGTACTTAAGGTTAAAAGCGGGTTTGTTGGTGATCCATTTCCTGATTCATCATCAGTAATTAAAGGAATTCCATCCAATACATACAAAGGTTGTGTACTAGCACTAATACTGGCAGCCCCACGTACTCTAATGTTCATTCCACCATCTACTTTACCATTGGTTTGAGTAATTTGTACTCCTGCTAATTTACCAACCAAGGCATTTTGAAAATTGGAAACAGGGACTTGTTGAATGTCTTTTGCGGTAACACGCGCAATGTTATCTGTTAAATTCTTTTTAGTCTGTGTTCCGTAACCTACAACTACCACAGCATCAAGTTCATTTTGGGTCTCGGTTAATTCAATTGTCATTAAATTTGATGCAGGTGCCTGAACAGTGGTAAAACTTACATAGCTAGCAATTAAAATATCTCCCTTTTTTGCTGCTATTTTAAATTTTCCGTCAAAATCAGTTTGAGTACTGATCTTCGTTCCTTTTACGAGGACATTTACTCCAGGAATAGGAATTTTTTTAACATCGGTAACTTTGCCAGATATGAATCCTTCTTGTGCATTGGCTATTTGCATAATTAATACCGACAAAAGCCACAAATAATACTTTAAGTTAATTTTCATTTTTTTAAAGTTTAAGGTTAATACTCAAATATCTTAATTATATGTTAATTTATAATTTTTTTTAACATAAAAAATCACAAATAATTTTGTTTTTGTGTAAATCGTAACAATATTGATTTGATTTGTGCAATTTTGTTAAAATTAGTTAAAGATATTATTAATAATTTAATTTTTGTTTCCTTTTTATTGTTTTTACTGTTGCTATTTAACCTTATTGTTGTTTTATTTGCGTGTATTTTCTTTATATATCTATTATTTGTTAGTTTAATATAAAAAGCGATAGCTGTTAGACTATCGCTTTTTGTCTATAATTGCTTAAAATATCAAAAAAAGCAACTATTTCTTTAAAGGATTTCCACCTGGCATTACCTCTGTTTTTAGTTTGAACTTGCTATATTCGACTACTCCAGTTTTAGTTGCCCAATCAAAATATTTTTCTGATAGTTGATTTACAACAGCAGGGTTTTGTTGCGCTACATTAGAAGTTTCTCCTCTGTCTGTGTCTAAATTATAAAGTAACCATTCGTAGGATGGATATATCGAGACTAGTTTCCATTTGCCATCTCGTACAGCTCTGTTTCCTGCTCTTTCCCAAAACAATGGTGCGCTTCTGTCAACCTGTGAAACATTATTAAATAAAACAGGTAATAAACTCTTCCCAACCAAAGGATTTGAGGCAACACCATTGTATTCTTTTGGGTATTCTATTCCAGCCAATTCGTAAAAGGTAGGAGCGAGGTCTATAATATGAGCAGTTCCTTTATCAATTCTTCCTGCTTTTATTTGCGATGGGTACCATGCTATAAACGGAGAGCTAAAACCTCCTTCGTGCATATTATTTTTATATTGTTGTAATGGAGTATTAGATAAATAAGCCCAGTTTTGTTCCTGATAATCAAATGATCCTGATGTTCCTACTGGCCCAGTATTTCTGACAAGACCTCTGTTTAATGGATTGTAGCTATTAAAACCTCCTTGTGCTCCATTATCAGAAATAAAAATAATTAGTGTGTTTTTATCTTTTTTCAATGCTTTTAATTCATCTAAAACTTTTCCAACATTTTGGTCCATGTTGTCAACCATTGCCGCATAAACTTCCATCTTGGCTTTCCAGAATTGTTTTTCATCATAGGTTAGTTTGCTCCATTCAGGTACTTCAGGGTCTCTTGGCGCAATGGTTTGATTGCCTTGAAGGATTCCGTTTTCTTTTAGCTTTTCAATTCTTTTTTCTCTTAATATATCCCAACCTTCATCAAACTTCCCTCTGTATTTAGCAATATCTACTGGTTTCGCCTGCAATGGCCAATGTGGCGCTGTAAATGCTAAATACAAGAAAAAAGGTTTATTTTCTTTATTTTGTTCTTCTAGAAATGTTACAGCATTATTTCCTATTTCGTCTGTGAAATAATACGAATCATCTTTTGGATGTAATTCGATATTGTTTTTTATCAATTTTACAGGGTAAGGTGTTTTCCCAAATGGCAAGGGTTTGGTGTCAAAATAGTTTGAAGCCCCTTTTAAGATTCCATAAAATTTATCAAATCCTCTTTGGTTTGGCGATTGTGCTTGGTCTTCGGAACCTACATGCCATTTTCCTGATAATAAAGTGCTGTAGCCTCCAGAGCGGAAAACTTCTCCCAGGGTTAATGATTCTTTGTTTAAATACCCTTGATATGCTGGCAATCCAAGATTTACATCAAAGAATCCGACACCAGCTTTATGCTGATATTGCCCTGTTAATAGGGAAGCTCTGGTTGGAGCACAAATAGAGTTGTTATAAAATTCTCTTAAACGCAATCCTTCTTTGGCTAGTTTGTCTAGGTTTGGTGTTTTTATTTCTGAACCATAATTCCCTAAATCCGAATACCCCATATCATCAACCATAATGAGGATGATGTTTGGTTTTGAAGTTTCAGGAGTTATTTTATTTTGTGCGCTAACTATAACAACTGCCGAAAGCAAGAGGTTTAGTGTAATAAATGTTTTTTTCATTTTATTTTAAATTTTTGTTGGCAAACTCTTGCCTGTAATTTTAATTACTAAATAACAATAAGGCTATTATCAGTGTAATAATTACATTGAATAACTGTGCTATTAAAAAGGCATACAATGGTTTTTTACTGTTGTTGCTTAGTAAATCTTTAAAATTGGTTTCTAAACCTATACTTGTAAAAGCCAGAGCAAACCAAATGCCTTGTAAATTCTTTAAACTGTCTTTAACTTCTTCACGAACTTCAGATGTAAGCAGGAATGAAAAAACTAAGGAAGCGGCTATGAAACCAATGACAAACTTTGGAAAACGTTCCCAAATAACTCCTAATGTAGGTTTTGATGCAACAGCTTCGGCCGATTTATTATGTGTATAGGTCCAATAAACGGATATGGCAAAAGCGGCTAATCCTAATAATACATTTTGAGAGAATTTTACAATCGTACTTATTTTTAGTGCCGTTTCTCCTACTAGTGAACCTGATGCAACAACAGCTCCTGAGGTATCTATACTTCCGCCTAACCAAGATCCAGTTACCTCTTCGGGAAAGTTGAAATATTTAGCAATAATAGGCATGAAAATCATCATAGGAATTGCAGTTACCAATACCATCGAAATAACATAAGAAAGTTTCTTGGAATCTCCTTTGATAGCACCTGAAGTTGCAATAGCAGCTGATACTCCGCAGATGGAAACAGCGCTGGAAATCATCATGGTTAACTCATCATCGATTTTTAATTTTTTGCACAGCCAAAAAGCAAAGTACCAAACTGATACTACTACTACCAGAGCCTGGGCTAATCCTAAAGTGCCAGCTTTAAGGATATCTGAAAAGATGACACTGGTTCCTAATAAGACCAATCCTATTTTTACAAATAGTTCTGTAGAAAGAGCGGAACGGAACCATTCTGGAAGTTTAAATAAATTACCAATAGCTAAACCAATAATCAAACTAAAAATTACAGCTTCTAGATTGAATCCTTTTATCGTAGTATTCCCAGCAATAATCAATGCAATTACGGTTAATATATAAACGATTGGAAAGCCAAATAGAAAACTTTTGACCGACTTTCCAGTAAAAAAAACACCGATCGTACCTATTGAAATAAGGTATATAAATTGCAATCCAATGATTTGTAGATTTCCAGAATCGAATACACTATTTAGCAAATCTGTTCCATCAGACCACTTGAATACAGGTACTGAAGGGAGAAAAACAAAAAGCGATATTCCTATTATTAAAAATCCTAAAAGAACTACTGTCCAATCTTCGTGAATGATATATTGTTTTGTTTTAATTGACATTTTAATATTTTTATTTATTTTCCTGCAAGGTCTTTTTGAACTTGCAGGTATGATAATCTTGCGTAAGACCTTTGCTTCTTTTTCTGCCACAGATTAAAAGGATTTGAAGGATTATTTATTTCTATAAAGCCTTTGTATCGTTAGACGAACTGTGGTTCGCCTCTACAGGAAACCTTTGAACTTCAGAACCTCAGTACCTTTTTTCAAATCCTTGAATGGTTAAACGCATTGGGGTGCGTCTCTACAGGAAATCTTTGAACCTTTGTACCTCAGTACCTTTTTTAAAACCTTAATTCAAAGCCACATCAAGATCATTTTTTAAATCGCTGATACCTTCTTTTTTGAATATGATTTTTCCTTTTTTGTATAAAAGCAAGGTTGGGAAAACGTTTATGGTTTTTAAATCTGCAATTACCTGTGGACTGTCTTCGAGTTCGATTTCAACAATTTTTAAATTGCTACCATATTGCGCTCGAATTGTTTCTAAAATTGGTTTTACTTTTTTACATGGAGCACAGTATTTAGATCCAATATCTACTAAAACAGTATTATTATCGGCAATAATTTTATTGTATTCAGTTAAGGATAATTTACTTTTAGAATTAGCATAAAATGGTTTTCCGTTTCCAATCCAGTTTGCAATTCCCCCTTCTAAACTGTAGGCCTCTTTGAAGCCATTCTTTAATAATTCTTTTTCTAAGGCTACACTTCGCCCAGCTCCAATTGAATAGATAAACACAGGTTTTGATTTGTCTAATGAAGCTATATGCTTGGCATAATTTTCGGATTGTAAATTAAAATTGACAGCGCCATTAATATGGTTCAGAGCAAATTCATCAGCACCTCGTGCATCAATTATTTGAGGTTTTTTTTGACTTTTTATTTTTGTATAAAATACTTCCAATGGTACTACATTCGGGTTTTTATCTTGTGAAAAACCGATTAGTGTAAATAGCAAGACGAGTGCTGTGAGGCTATTTTTAAGTTTTGAATTTTTCATAGTTTTAAGATTGAGTTTGTTGTTCAAAATAAACAGGACTTTGCGAAGGAGTATTGTTTGCTTTTTGTGTTAATGGAACTGCAAGCACTCCTTCGGCTAAAGCGCTTCCTTCTTTTTTAGATTTGAATATTGGCCAAAGAAATTGTGCATACCATTCTTCTTGTTTATACGATTTCATTCCATATGATTTTGGAAATTTGCGTGTTATTAAACCAGTTCCAAAAATCATATCCCAAATAAAAAACATATTACCAAAGTTGCCTTTAAAATGTCCAACACCGTCTCCGCTAGTATCAGCATGATGCGCATGATGTGTGGCAGGAGTCGAAATTAATCGTTCTAATACCCATGCAATTGGATGTAAAACTTTGTATTTGTAAAATGGTTTGTCCCAAGCAATACTTGAATGTGCACCCAAAGTGATAAAACTTTTTATTACCAAAACAAATAAAGCAGGTAATCCTAATCCTAAGTAAGTTAGGGTTGCTGTTAAGTATATTTGAGAAAAGAATACAGTATAGATAAAATTTTGTCTAGAAGCCATTGCCATTCCCATGTATGGAGCCGAATGGTGTGTTCTATGAAAACGCCATAAAAAGGGTACTTGATGATGCAAGCGATGGTACCAATATTGAGTTAAATCATCGGCTATAGCAATTAAGAAAAAACCTCCCCAAAAAGGAACCCACGAAAGTGAATTTTCTAGATTCGGAATTACATATGGTAAAACTGTTAAACTAAAAAAAGCAATAACAGGTGGTAAAAGTAATTTAGGAGCAAGAAAACAAACGATATCTATTTTTCGTTCTTCGCCAGTCCATTGATCATCATATAAGCCAGCAGCAAATTCTATGATACCTAAAACCAGCATAAATGCAATTAATCCCCAACTGCGGATATTCTGAAATGCAGGTTTTACAAATTCTAAAAAGGATGGTAATGTAATATGTGATTCGCTTACGATCCCATTACTCAGTTTAAAATATAAGTAAATTGCTAATACAGGCAATGAGTATATTAAAAGACTAATTCCTAAATCTCTTGTTAGTTTGCTATTTGAGTTATGAGTTGTTGCCATGATTTTTTATTTTAAGAGTTGATTTATTAAGGTTAAACCTCCAGCTAAAATGATTAGTGGAACTAAAAAGAGTATTGCACCAACAAAAATCTTTTTTGCTATTATTTCAAAGTCTACTCGTTTCATAGTATGTGGAATTTATTTAAAAATATTCAGGCCTTTTTGGTTTTCGTAAAAGACCTGAATCAGATTTATTATTAGTTAGCTGCTCCAGATTGCGTTGCTTTTCTAGCCAATTCCTGAAGCGTTTTTTCTTTATCGGCTCCAAGATTATGTATTCTTCTATTAAATACATCCTGCCAGTCGATTAATGGATAAAGGTTGTTTTCTTTTGCTTGCTCATCAAACACCTTTTTTAGTTCTGCTAATTTCTCTGGATACTTTTTTGCTAAGTTTATACGTTCGTTAAAATCTTCGTTTACATTGTACAATTCCCAAACATCAGTATCAAAATTGCTAGGTGCAGGAGCTTCGTTTTTTCCTAATGAGTTTTTTATAGCAAATGAATCTGGAAGATGTGCCGCAGCAGCTTTCCAACCGTCTTTGTAAATGGCTCTGTTACCAAAAATATAGTAGTACTGTACTTTGTGTAAGGATTCAGCTTTTGCATTATTCAGTGAAGCATATAAAGTAGAACCTTGTATAATGTCCTGTTTAATTTCGCGAATATATTCTGGTGCTTTAATTCCAGCAATATCCAGAGTAGTAGGAAGTAGATCAGTTACATGACTGTATTGATTTCTTATTCCTCCTTTTTCACTGATTCCTTTTGGGTAATAAACAATCAAAGGATTACGAGTTCCGCCTTCTGATTGGGCGTCTTGTTTCCAATTTTTAAAAGGTGAATTTGTAGCTTGTGCCCATCCTAATGGATAATTAGTGTTTAAACCTTGTGCAGTTCCAATTTCTCCAATATTGTTTAAATTATTCTGAAGGTTTTGCTCGTCGGATACCGTTTTAGAAAAAAGAGATTGATTAATTGTACCTTGTAAAGTACCTTCCTTACTCGCTCCATTATCACCAATTGCAACAAAAATTAAAGTATTTTCTAATTGGTTGGTTCCTTTTAAATGGTTTACAATTCTACCTATTTCATGATCTGTATAGGTTAGATATCCTGCATATACTTCCATAAATCGGGCATATACTTTCTTTTGATCAGGAGTCAATTTTTTCCAATCGGTAATAAGCGGATTACGTTCTGGTAATATCGCATTGGCAGGAATCACTCCTAATTTTTTCTGATTAGCTAATACTTTCTCACGATATACATCCCAACCTTCATCAAATTTTCCTTTGTATTGATCGCTCCAAGATTCGGCTACCTGATGAGGTGCATGAACAGCTCCGGGAGCATAGTATAAAAAGAATGGTTTGTTGGGAGCGGCTTTATGTTGCTTGGTGATATAACTAATGGCTTTATCGGTAATCTGATCTGTTAAATGTCTGCCATCTGGAGTAACATGAGCATTATCTTCTACTAAATCGGGTTTGTATTGATCGGTTTGTGATCCTAAGAAACCAAAAAAGTGTTCAAAACCTTTACCAGTTGGCCATCTGTCAAACGGTCCAGCATCGGTAGCTTCTTCATCAGGAGTCAATCCGTATTTACCTACTGCAAAAGTATTGTATCCTTTATCTCTTAAAATTTCAGCAATGGTTCCTTTATCAGATGGAATTCTTCCGTCCCAACCAGGAAAACCTGCAGACATAACAGTATGTGAAAATCCACTAACATGTACTCTTCCTGAATTTCTTCCAGTTAATAGAGCAGCGCGGGTTGGCGCACAAATTGCTGTTGTGTGAAAGTTGGTGTAACGTAAACCATTATTTGCTAAATTATCAAAAGTTGGAGTTTGTATCAAACCACCGAAAGAACTTGAAGCACCAAATCCTACATCATCAAGTAAAATCCAAACAATATTTGGAGCTCCTTTTGGTGCGGTAACTGGTTCTGGCCAATATTCTTTTGAATCGGCTAAGGTTTTACCAATTACACCCTTAAAGCTGGCATCTGGATTTGTTTGTGCAAATAGTTGTACTGCTCCTAACTGACTAACAAGTAAAGCTGTAATCAAAAGCCCTTTTTTAGGACTTTTGAGTGTGCTGTTATTTTTAATTTTTTTCATTTTTAAATAGTTTTATTTATGGTTTGTAGTTAATATCCTGTGTTTTGAGGTAATCCTATCGGATCGATATTTCGTTCGCTTTGCGGAATTGGGTATAAATTATTTCTTTCGGAAACAGAAGCCTTAGCAGTTACTTTTTTTACTTCGGTAACCAAAGTTCCCCAGCGTACTAAATCATACCAGCGTTGTCCTTCCTGAACAAATTCTTTTTTGCGTTCTTCCTGAATAGCGGCTCTAAATGTTGAAGGAGTTAATCCTGACAAATCGATTGTAGGATCGGGAGTATTGATTGGTTTTCCATATGCTCTTCTTCTTACTTGGTTCAAAGCTTCATAGGCTTCTGCTGTTGGCGCTCCTTGTTCGTTTATTGCTTCTGCTAAAGACAATAAAATATCGGCATAGCGAATAATAGGAAAGTTAATTGCGACATTACCTGGTGTTGCTAAGTTGGTAAGATCCAGATATTTTTTAAATATGGGCTTCGGAAAAGTATAAACTGTACCTGTTGCAGGATTGAGTAATTGTTTTGCATAACTAACATCTCTTCTGGTATCACCTGCTGTATAGGTATTATAAAACAACGCTACATCCGAGATAATATCTGCTGGTTCAGTGGCAGTAAATCCTGTAAAAGAGGTTCCTTGAAAAGTACTTCCGCTAGATCCGTTTCCTGCTTGATTTGGTTCAAATTGTACAGAAAAAATATGCTCTTTACCATTCTTTTTTGTTTTATTAAATACATCGGCAAAATTTTCAAAAAGAGCATATCCATAGCCTCCATTAATAACTTCTTTAGATTTAAGGATGGCATTTGGCCAATCTTTTCTTGTCAAATATACTTTAGCCAAAATAGCTTTTGCAGCTCCCGATGTAGCACGCCCAGCATCATTTGCAGAATAAGTAGGAGGTAGGTTTTCAGCATCTTTTAAATCTGAAATAATTTGAAGATAGACGGCATCTACTGTTTCTCTTCTTGACTTTAGACTTTCTAATTGGATTGATTTAGGTTCATGTAAAACAATTGGTACACCACCCCAAAGACGGACTGCTTGAAAATATAACAAGGCTCTAATGAATTTTGCCTCATTAATCAATCTCGTCTTTACAACTTCTGATCCTGATACTTTAGGGATATTGTCAATAGACACATTGGCTCTGTTTATCCCGCTATAAATTTGGCGCCAAGCTACCTGAACGCGATCATTAGTTGCATCGTGAGTTAAACTGCTCATTGCCCTAACTTGTGGATTAGTTGCCGAAACTCCTGCTGCAGCATAATCTGAACCCATATCGGTTAGAAAATAAAGATTTCTTCCAAATAAACTTTGTTCTCCTGGATCAAGGCTTAAGGAAGCATATACAGCATTTACGCTTGCAACTGCATCATCTTGTGTTTTAAAGTACTTATCTTCGGTAACAAAAGAGGTAGGTGTTACCTCAAGTTCTGTGCACGATACAAATAGATTGGCACTTACTAGTAATGTTATTATTATTTTTTTCATCGTTTATTTTTTACTTAGAAAGTTACGTTCAAGCCAGAAATGAATGTTTTAGAGTTTGGATAAGCTCCAAAGTCAATTCCGGGATATAAGTTGTTTTGTTCATATGAACTCACTTCTGGATCATAACCAGTGTATTTAGTCCATGTAATTAAGTTCTCGGCAGAGACATAAAATTTAATGCTCTTTGTTCCTAGTTTAGACGAAAGACTCTTAGGTAGTGTATATCCTAAGGTGATTAGTTTTAATCTTAGGAAAGAAGCGTCTTCTACATAGCGTTCTGAAACTATTCCTAATGGAGAACTCGATGCTCTAGGAATTTCATTACTCGGATTTGTTGGCGTCCAGCGATCCTCTAGGCTAGCAGTAGCATTAGTTCCAAGAGTCGAAATTTCTAATTGTTGGTTAAGGGCGTTAAATATTTTGCCTCCATAAGATCCTTGTAATGAGAAGTTCAAGTCGAAATCGCGGTAAGAAATTGTATTGCTAAAACTTCCCACAAATTTGGGCTGAGAACTTCCGAGATCCCCTTTGTCAGCAGCCGAAATAACTCCATCGCCATTAGTATCTACATACTTTCGATCTCCAACTTTTGTATTGGCAAGACTATTTATTTTAGGTTGTGTATTGACTTCTTCCTGAGTTTGAAAAATACCATTGGTTTTGTACCCCCAAAATGTTCCAAGTGGCAATCCAACTTTTACAATTACAGGCTGTTGCTGTAATAAAGAACCATTTGGAACTACCGGAAAAAATTGATTAACGCCGTTTCCTATTGCAACCACTTTGTTTTTATTGGCAGAGAATACGAAGTTTGAATTCCATGAGAAGTTATCCGTTTTTAAGTTTTCGGTTATTAACCCAATTTCGATACCTTTATTTTCAACACCTCCAATGTTTTGAAGTACAGTCGCATATCCTGAAGTAAGAGGAATAGGTACATTAATAAGTAAATCTTTTGTTTTTTTGTAATAGACATCAAAAACAAAATTTATTTTTCGATCTAATAATGACAAATCTAAACCTACATTATATTGATTGGTTTTTTCCCATCTTAAATCTGGATTTGCCAAGCGGGTAGGAGCCAATCCGGTTTGTAATGTACCCCCAAAAGCATAGTTAACAGAACCCATTGATGCTAAAGAAAGGTAGTTTCCAATTTCTTGATTTCCTGTTGTTCCAGCAGTCAATCGCAGTTTTGCTTCAGTTACCCCCTTGATGTTTTTGGCAAATTCTTCGTCAGTAATATTCCATGAGAAACCTGCTGATGGAAAATATCCCCAAAGTGATTCCGAACCAAATCTTGAAGAACCATCAGCACGTGCAGATAACGTAAAATTATATTTGCCTTTATAAGAATAATTTACTCTGGTTAACCATGATTTCAATACACTTTCGAATGCATCACTATATGGTTTTACACCTACACCATCTTGTAAAGCATTATAAGTATTAGCATCGTTCACAAATGAATTGGCACCTGCATTCACAACTTCACCTTGAGTATACTGGAGCGTATATCCTGCCAAAGCAGAGAATTTATGGTTTTCTCCAAAATTGGTATTGTAGTTTAGGGTATTTTCATTTAATACAGAACTTACTAATCTATCTCCAACAGAAGCTAATCCTTTAGTCCCTGCGCCATTTGATGTATGTGATGGGGCGTAATAATTTTGTTTGGTGTTAATTATATCTCCACTAACGGCTACTTTAGCGGTTAGTTTTTTAGCTATCTTATATTCACCAAATAAGCTGGTTAATATTCTATTAATTTTTGTTTGATTAATTGTATTTTCTAAATCATTAATAGGATTCGAAATAATACCATTGACAGAGGTTGCGTATGGATTATTAGTTACATTATAACTTCCATCGTCATTTTTAATAGAAACTACTGGGGCGGTTAGCAAGGCAGCAACTAATGGATTAGGTTGACGGCTACTAGAATTAGTACCTACGCCATTTGATACTGAATTACTATAATTAGCATTTACACCAAATTTAAAAGCCTGCGAATAATTTTTTTCATAATTGACACGAAGCGAAATTCGTTTAAAATCAGATCCAATTACAACTCCTTCTTGATCAAAATAACCAGCAGAAATTGCATATCTTGATCTTTCATCTCCACCAGAAAAAGAGAGTTGATGATTCTGAACAGGAGCAGCAGTTCTAAAGGCCGCCGATTGCCAGTCATATCCTCCTGAAGTTTTAAGGGCTTCTATTTGGGCTAGAGAAAAAGAAGGAGCTTGCCCAATACTTGCTTGAACATCATTACGTAAACTTGCCCATTGGCTAGCATTTAATAATTTTATTTTTTTTGAAACATTCTGAAAACCAAAATAGCCTTGATACGATATGTTATCCTGTCCTTTAGTTCCTTTTTTTGTGGTAATAATTACAACACCATTAGCACCACGAGATCCATAGATTGCTGTTGCAGAAGCATCTTTAAGTACTTCAATAGACTCAATATCACTCGGATTAATTGTTGATAATACATTAATTGTTGCTCCAGAATTTGCCACTCCAGCTGTACTATTATTATTGTCATTATAAATCAATATTCCATCTAGAACATAAAGAGGCTCATTACCTGCTGTAATAGAGTTTCCTCCTCTAATACGTACACTCGAAGATGCTCCAGGCCGACCTGAACTTTGAGTAACAACTACTCCCGGAATTGCTCCTCTTAATAAATTATCTGCAGATGAGGTTACTTGAGTTAGGTTAGCTTTTGGAACTGAAGATACCGAACCTGTAATATCTTTTCTCTTTTGAGTTCCATACCCCACAACTACTAATTCATCTAGTTCCTGACGCTCTTCTTTTAAGTTGATGATGACTGGGTTTTTATCAACTACTACTTCAATTTTTTTGTACCCTATGTAACTTACGATTAAAGTATATGGGAATTTTTGACCAGTCTGAAAATAAAATTTTCCCTCTGTATCTGTAATAACTCCGTGAGTAGTTCCCTTAATATTTACGGAAGCTCCTATAATAGGTTGGTTTGTAATATCATCGACTACCGTTCCATCAAGTTTAGATTGTATAAGAGGGGTTGTATTTTGTGCTTTAATTCCTGCTGATACAAACAGAAGGAATAGCAATGAGTATATGTTTAATTTTTTTTTCATTTCTTTGTGTTGGTTTAAATAGTAAAGGCATAGCGAGAGCTGAGAAATCAACAATCGTTTCCTTTATAAAGAGATTCACATTTTTTTTTAAGCCTGCCATTTCTGTTGCCGCAGAAATGGCTTTTTTTATTTACAGCAACTTCTATACATAGTTTTCATTTTTCTTTTTTTAGTTAATTATTTATTTTAGTTTTTTACATAATTTTCCACCAAGCTGTTCCTTACGGTTGAGGTAAAGAATAGGATAGCACTTTCAGAAAGATAATTGTGGGAAGAGGTTTAATACAATTCGTTTGGTTCAAACTATATAGTTATAACTTAATAGATAAACACAAACAGAAATAGTCCAATGAGAATTAGCAACACATACACATATAACAGAAGGTGTTATATGTGTATTTTTTAGGAAGGATGTAGTTCGATATTCTCTCGATTGTTTTCAAAGTATAGATTGTTTTTATTTAAACTCTACTAATTCTATAGACAAAGTTAAATTATATATAATAAAAACCAAAAATTTAGATAATTATTTTTAAAAATAAATAGGATAGAACAATTTTTAAGCTTTGTTTTAGTGTTTAATGTGTTGATTTTTAGTTGTTTGTTTTGTATTTTATAATGTTAAAAAAAATGCGATTACCAATGATAAATAGTTTTTTAAATACATTTTTTATTGTATAAATGGAAAATACGTTTAAAAAGGGATCAATAATATTGCTAATGATTGTTTTTTTTGATCGAATAGTTTTAAGGATTTATCATTCGAATATCAATTAACTCTTTGGTGTGTACCAAAGTTGATTTCAAATGCTATTTGATCACTTTTTGTATGAGAGTATAAAGAATTAAGCTTAAATTTATATGTTTTATTGCTCATTTATAATTACTTAGTTTTTTGGTAGCAGATGCAAAAGGAATGTTTTTATGAATAAAATATATTTTTGATATGAAAGATCTTGCAGTTTTTATTCTATGTGGAGGAAAAAGTTCCCAAATGCAATCAGAAAAAGGATTAGTTTTATTTAAAGACAAGCCTTTTATTGAACACATCATCAAGGCAATATTGCCAATTACAACTAATATACAGTTAGTTACAAATGGGAATGATTATGACTATTTAGAGTATAAAAAAATTAGTGATATCGAAATTGATAAAGGGCCTTTGGGAGGTATATATACAGCCTTATATTATTCTGATACTGAATTTAATATGATTTTAAGTTGTGATATTCCTTTAATTTCTACTGAATTATTATCAGAGTTGATAGAGAAGCATGATGAGGAAGCTTTAATTACTGTTTTATCATCAGAGAGCCGTATGCATCCTTTGATTGGGATTTATGCAAAAAAAATCCTTCCAGATATTAAAGAAGCAATTAATCAGGGAGATTTGAAATTAATGAATCTAATTGCCAAAGTACCGCATCAAATTATAACTTTTGACGAAACTCAAAGTTTAAATTTTACCAATATAAATTCACCAGATGAGTTAAATGATCTTGATGCCAATATGAATACAATGATGTAAAAGCTTGCTGTATATTCTATTGAGAAGAGATGAATTTTTTGGAAATAAAAAAGGTTTAACTTTTTAAAGTTAAACCCAAATTTTAATTTATTTTTTCTTTTTCGATTTTGACTTCGATTTTTTTGCCTTTTTCTTGGCTATTTTTTTTGCTTTAGCTTTTTCCTTTGCCTTTTTAGCTTTTTCTTTCTTTTTTGTTTTTGCTTTAAGCTTAGCTTTTTTAGCTTTTTCTTTTTTCTTGGCTAATTTCTTTTTCTCTTTCTCTTTATCCTTGTCTTTTTCTTTCATCTTTTTCTTCTTTTTATCTTTTGATTTGTCCTTTATAATTTCGTCTATCGCACCAACGATTGTACCTGTGCTAGGTGCTATAACTTTCTTTTCTTTTGTTGCAACAATTGTTTTTTCAGTTGTTACAGCTTCTTTGGTTTTTGGAAGAGTTACTGGTGGGGTAGCTACTTTTTTTGCAGGAACACTTTGCGGTTTTTTTTCTGCTACTGTGGTTTCTGTTTTAGCAGTTGGTTTAACTGGTGCTACTTTTTTCACAGGAGCTTTTTGTGCAACTTTTGTAGCGGTAGTAGTTTTTGTTTGTGTTTTTGCAACAGTTGTTCTTTTAACTGGAGCTTTGGTCGGCGTTTTTACTATTGGAGTAGTTTCTGTTTTCTTATCTTCTACAATTGGCTGAACAGTATCAGCTACAGGTAAGTCAGTATTTTGAGGAGTACCCTCTGTTGCTTTTTTTTCCATATGATATTGGCTTTATAATTGAAAAGTTCTGAAGTTAGTAATGATGAAAGATTAATAATGTATTTAAAATGTTAGCTTTCAGTTAAGTAAATGTAAACAATAAAAATACATGCCAATGTTAAGTTTTTCCTCAATCTTATGATTAATCAATTATTTTATGAATAATATGAAAAAAAATACCCTTTGATTTTAAGCAAAGGGTAAATATGAAAATTGTATAGTTTACTATATACAAGCTATTTTTTTGAAGTAAAAATTCGTGGATTTATAGCAATCATTAACCAAGCCCAGTTGTTAGTATGACCAGCATCTCCGTTTTTCAATAACTCTAAAGTTTCAGATCCAAACATTTGAGAGTAGCCTCCGCTAACTGTTATGTCTTTCTTAAAAGCATATCCAAAAGTTAAATCAACTTCAGTACCTAAATAAGAATCTAGTTTTTCATTTGTAGGGGTTATAACTTTATTAGGAGCATTAAATACATGCGGAATTAAAGCAAATTGCCATTTGTTGATAGTATAACTTAACTTCAAGTAGGCATCTTGTAAACCTACACTGTTTTGATGATTACCAACATAAAAATAATCCATAAAACCATTAAATCCATGATTCGTTCCAAAAAGTGGATTGAATGATTTTACAGCAGTACTTCCATCATTTGTGTCTTTTCCAGATAAGAATTCATATCCTAACGAAGTTTTAAATGCATCAGTTATTGCATAACCAAGATTTGCTCCTGCATACCATGCACTAACATTTTTGTCTGTACTCTTACCTGTTTGCCCATAAACGCCAAGATTAGCATCAAGTTTTTTAGTTTTATAAGTTAGATAAGTTCCAAAGGTTTGTTTGTAATCTACTAATAATTTGTTTTCTAGATTCGCATATTCATAACCCGTATTTAGCATTAATAAGCTTATGCCCAATGCATCAACATTTGTATGATACCAAGCATATTGTATGGATTTATAATTAGAAATGGTATAGGGAGTTTCGATTAAGTTTTCTGCGTTAGAGTTGTAAGCTACTCCTAAGTCCAATTGATGATTTTTAGGATGGAAACTTACTAATACTGCATCATGGCTTTGTCCTTGTTGTGCCCAGTCTATTTCTCCAAGAATACGTTGGTTGTCATACGAGATAACTTGGCGACCAACACGAGTGCTCCATTTTTGATCAAAGTCATATTGTGCCCAACCTTCAAATACTGCCACTCCATTTTTGTCGGAAACATTTGCATTTGCAACATCTCCCCAAGTTCTTACGTTTTGAAGAGTTAATTTGACTTTTAGCTGATCTTGCGCAAAGTTTAAGTTTAATCTTGAACGTTGTGAGACAAATGATGTTCCTGCTTGACCTTCAGGTAAAAGTGTTTTGTAGCCGTTTCTATATTCGTAACGGGGTCTGAGTTGTAAATTAGCATCAAATTCTTGTGCCTGCAAACCAATGCTTATTCCTCCAAATAGCAATAAAGCAATATTTTTTATTTTTTTCATGAGTGAGTTATTTATATGTAGTACAAATTTAAAAGACAAAAAAGTCTTTTATTGTGATAAAAGTCATGAAACCAGTATTCTATACTAAAATAGTACTATTAATTATTTTTGATAAATGAAGTGTATCTTATTTTTGTTTGGAACAATAAGAGTATTAAATATTTGGGATATTAAATATTAACTAAAAAATAGAGGTAAGAAAGTATCTTGCAGAAAAAATATATGTTGATACAAGTTTTTGGCTTTGCGAAATACTTATATTATATTTAGAAATTAGAATAGTACTAAGTATAAATACGTGTTTTTAGGACTGTGAAATAGTATCTGTTTTAATCTGCACCAAAGAATATTCAGTAGCTTTATTAGACAGCTCCATTAGGTTTTTTACTTTGAGTTTTTTCATCAAATTAAAACGATGAACCTCGGCAGTTCTTTTGCTAATACTAAGAGTTTCGGCAATTTCTTTGTTTCCTTTTCCGGATAATAATAGTCTAAGGATTTCTTTTTCTCTTTTGGTTATTATGATTTCTTCGTTTAAAGATTGTTTTAAATCGTTATTAAAATCATTACAGAGTAGTTGTTTTATTAATATTGAAGATATGTCGCCGCTATAGTATTTACTTCCTTGAAGGACTGTATGTAGTGCTTTTAAAAACTCTTCTTTACTTGATCCTTTTAGTATATAACCATCAGCACCGGCTTTAATTGATTTTAATACATATTCTTCAGATTCATACATAGTTAGTATGATTATTTTAACAAGTTGATTTTGTTCTCTAAGTTTTTCTACTACTTCAATGCCAGTTAAGAATGGCATGCGAATATCTACTATAAGTAAATCGGGTTGTTTATTAGTAACAACTTCTAGAGTTTCTATGCCATCAGCAGCTTCACCAACAACTTCAATATTAGGTTCGTTCTTTAATAATGATTTAATTCCATCTCTTACAAATACATGGTCATCTGCTAGAACAACACGAATAATATCTGCCATTTTACTTAATTTTTAAATTAAATTTTACGTATAAACTGCTAGGTTATTATGCTAATATACGTAATTCTTAATTTTTATCAGATTTTTTTTAGGTCGTTATTTATAAGTTTTATTTTATTTTTTTAGATGCTATTGATTTTAAAAGAAAAATTAGTGAAGGACTGGGAATAAATTACAATCCTAAAGAAGCTTTTATTAATTCAAGATTTTCTGCGCTATAGTTTATTTTAAGCGCTTCCTGATGGCCTTTTTCAGACATTTTATCCCAGGTTTTTTTGATGATATTTTTGAGCTTTTCTTCATCGTGTTTATGTACAAATGGGTCAAGGTAATATTCTAGAAAGACAAGACAGATGACATCCTCAAGTAATTGAGTTTCAGTATCTTTTTTAAGTAATTTTTTTTCTATCAAAAAAGAAACACGAGTTATAAATTCAGCATTATAACCTGCTTTTTCTAGAATTACCGCTGTTGTTTTTGCATGAAATTTTTTTAATTCTTCTCTCCATTTTAAATATCCTACGCGATCCATTGGATACGATTCACGTGCTACTTTCCATCTGCAGATGTGTTGGGCTTTGGAGGCAATTTGCACTTCTTCTGAAGCTTCAGGATAAAAATCCATCAATTTAGTGTACATTCTGTTAGAGTATAATAGCTCTTTAGGATATGTACTGTTTTTATAAGATTCCTGATTTGGATCTTGAGCATTTTCGGCATCAATCCATTCACTTGCTTTTTGAAAAGGTGTTGTCATTTATAAGAAGATATATACAATCAAAGATACATAATTTAAGAGATATAAATAATCTAAATGGCAATAGGAATCGTACCAGCACAGTACAAATGAGTTAGCGCAAATTACTGCTGATTGTTGCACTTATTTTTTTATTGTAAATTAGCTAAAAATTTATTTTATTTATTAAAGAAATTAATGTATTGAAAATCAAAATGTTAATTTTAAAATTACACACATGAAAAAACTATTTTTATTAGTCTCGGTCGCAATTTTGTCATTCAGCTGTAAAACGACAGTAAAACCTTTAACTCAACCAAAGGAGGATAATCCGGCATCTATGAATACAAATAATGCAGACGAATACGATGGTTCGACATTTTTTAAAGCTACTGGCAACGAGCCTTTTTGGGGTTTAAAAATTGGTAAAGAAACAATTAGGTTTACCTCGCTGATTGAAGGATTAGAAGAGATTAGTGCTCCTTACGTTGATCCAATAAGAGCAATGGATGCCAATGTTAAGTTGTATCGTTTTACTACTAAAACAGGAAGTATGAGTATTACTATTCAACAAATGGATTGTACTGATACTATGTCTGGAGACAAATCACCTTACAATGTTAAAATCGAAATTACCAATAATAGTGATGCAAGCGTAAAGAAGATCGAAGGTTGCGGAAGATACATCACTGATTATCGTTTACATGATATCTGGGTTTTAGAGCAATTGAATGGAAAAAAAGTTACAATAGCCGATTTTCAACGTGAATTACCTAGAATTGAAATTTATAGTGCCGAGAACAGATTTTCAGGATTTGGAGGATGCAATCAGATTAATGGAGGTATTTTTTATGAGAATGATGTATTGCGTTTTACAAATGTAGCTTCAACATTAATGGCTTGTGGAGGTAATAATAACAAAGAAGATGAGTTTTTGCAAGCGCTTCAGAGTACAACAACTTACACTGTTGCTAATAACAGATTATCCTTGTCAAATCCATCAGGATTACTTTTGGTTTTTAAGAAAGTTGACTAGTTATTATTTTAATTAATCAAGCTTCGACTCCGCTCAGCCTGACAAATTAGTTCATTGATGTTATCTTGTCTTCCTGAGCGGAGTCGAAGGATTTTTAGATTTAATTATCAAGCTTCGACTCCGCTCAGCTTGACAAAACAGTTTATAGACGTTATCTTGTCCTCCTGAGCGGAGTCGAAGGATTACTCGCTTTCAATATTATTGTTTTTAGAATGGCTTTCATTTTGACATTGAGAATAGTTTTTTAAATCTTCCCATTTATCATTAATTATGGCTTCTTTCTTTTTTCTACTCCAACCTTTTATTTGTTTCTCAAAAGCAATAGCTTGATTAACATCATTAAACTCTGTGCAGAATACTAATTCAATTGGTCTTTTGTTATGGGTATAACAATTAAGATTTAATCCAAATTTGTGTTTATTTAATCTTCTATTAATATTATTTGTTATTCCTATATAATAACTGTTATCGGAACATTTCAAAATGTATACATAATATAGTTTCATATGCAGGTTTAATTTGATTTTATATTCTCACTTAGTTTTGGTAATATAGTCAACATGGCTTCGACTCCGCTCAGCCTGACAAAACAGTTTGTTGGCATTATTTTGTCCTCCTAATGGGGATTGAAGGGGGAATAGATTTAGTTAATCTGGCTTCGACTCCGCTCAGCCTGACGAAATAGTTCATTGATGTTATCTTGTCTTCCTGAGCGGAGTCGAAGGATTTTTAGATTTAATTATCAAGCTTCGATTAGGCTCAGCCTGACAAAACAGTTTGTTGGCATTATTTTGTCCTCCTAATGGGGATTGAAGGAGGAATAGATTTAGTTAATCGGGCTTCGACTCCGTTCAACCTGACAAATTAGTTCATTGATGTTATTTTGTCTTCTTGAGCGGAGTCAAAGTACTTTACATATTAACCTTAGCGCCTTAGCTACTTAGTAACTCAGCACCTTAATTATAGTTATTCTAATTCCTCTGTTTGGTCATCAATAAAATCGAGTTCTAAAGCTCTTACGGTTTGAACTGCGTTTCCTGCTATTCCACGTATAGATCCGTACATTCCTAAGGTATTATTGACTACTTTCTCTATTTGTTTTTCGCGTTGTTTCCAGATACGTTGCATGGCTCTTTTTTCTGAATCTAAGTCGGTTTGCATTTGTGTAAAACCTTCTACGATACCTTCAATCTGTAAACGGAATTCGTTACTGGTTAAGAAATCGTATAACATTGCCATTTTATCGCCTTTGTTTTCTTGTGCCTGTACTGCTTGACTTACTTGTATTAATGATTGGCGTAAAACAGCGCTTAGTCCTTTAAATTCTTCATAAGTACATATCCAGATTCCGTCACGCATTCCCATACGATCCATTCCAGCAGGCATAACTTCAGTAACAAGCACTCCAATGTTGGCTTTTTTATCACGAATATCGTTTTTAAATTTTTCAATCCAAGCAGGTTGGAAAGCCTTGGTACGTTTGCTTTCGTAATAAATAGATCCGCAATTTTGTAATTCGCGGGTGTTTACAATCTGTAAGCAATCGGCTCCATTAGCTCCCTTTTTAACTTCATCGATACTATCTAACGGAAAATTAGAAGCAAGCCATTCTTCAATAGCCAGTTCCATTACTTCGCCTTGCAATTGCATAGAACCTTGTTCCTGCTTGCGTTTCATTTCTTCGATAAGCTTCTTTTGATCGTCGGATTGTTTTTGGTATTCTTTTATTTTTAACTCATTTTTTTCTTCTTCTTGTTTTCGAATTTTATCACGTTCAAGAACTAAAGCGGCATTGAGTTGTTTTTGAGATTCGGCTTCAATTGCTTCTTTCATTTCCAGTTTCTCACGTTGGAGTTTTGCAATCTCACCTTCCATTTTATTTAATTCTCGTAACTTTTCAGATTTCTCCGAAAGTTCTTTCTCCATCGAAAGCAAACGGTCTTTATTTTCTTCGGCGAGTTTTGTTTTAAGTTTTTCGGTAATTTCTTTTTCAGCTACTTTTTTCTCTCGATCTAAGCGTTCTGTGAAAAGTTCATTTTCTTGTTTCTTTTTGGCTTCAAATTCAGCTTTGGCTTTTTCAAATTGCTCGTTTTTAAGCTCTAACTCTTTTGCCTGAGCAGTAGCCTTTTGCTGAAATTCTTTACGGATGCTATCCTCTAATTGGTGTTTTAGGATATCATTTACATCGATTATTGTTCCGCAATTTGGACACTGAATTGAAGATTGCTCAGCCATTTTGATAGTTTTATGGGTAATGATTATTTTTTGCTAAGGTATTTAAAAGTTAGCTATAAGCATAATGTTTTCTCCCTTCGGATTTTTGTTTTTGATAAATAAACATGCTTGTGTTTCGTATTATAATGGTATGCTTTCATGATTTTAAGTTCAGGTAAAGCAATGTTTTTGGATTAATTTGATAACATTTAATTCATTGGCTTGTGTCAAAAAAAAGTTTAGATAACGTAGTTTTATAAATTTGGTGTGCATTGATGAATTATGAAACAAGTATTTTTGAAGTATATATCAAAAGGGTACTTTTAAAAAAATATTTCACGCAGATTTGGCAGATTGAGCGGATCATTTTTTGACACTCCTGATAGCGATCGGATCATTTTTTTGAATAACTATGATTATCTGCTTAATCTGCGTGAAAACCTAAAACAAAAAAACTATGAAAAAATCAACTATTGCAGAAATAAAGGAACGTTTTGATAATGATGTCGAGCGATTTTCTAATTTAGATACGGGGCAATTGTCAACTATTGATGCGAAAATTTCGTTAGAGCTTATTACCGAAGCTTCAAAGAGGATTGTACCTCATGCAAAAAATGTATTAGACATTGGTTGTGGCGCCGGTAATTATACGTTGATGATGCTTTCTAAAGTTCCAGATTTAAATTGCACTTTGGTTGATTTAAGTAAACCAATGTTGGATAAAGCCTTTGAGAGGGTTTCGGAGGCAACCAATAATAGGGTAGAAGTAAAGCAAGGCGATATTCGTGATGTAGAATTGTTAGAAAATCATTATGATATTATTTTAGCTGGAGCGGTTTTACATCATTTGCGAGATGATGCTGATTGGGAGACAACTTTTACTAAGATATATAGATTATTAAAACCTGGTGGCTGCTTTATGATTTCGGATTTGATTACTCAAGACACGGAATTATTAAATGAGTATACTTGGGAACGATATGGCGATTATTTAGAAGGGCTAGGAGGCAAGGAATACCGTAAAAATGTACTGGATTATGTCGCTAAAGAAGATTCGCCACGATCTATGAATTACCAATTGGATTTGATGAAAAAAATTGGCTTTACCAGTGTCGAAATTTTACATAAAAACATGTGTTTTGGTGCTTTTGGTGGGATAAAGTAATTTTTTTAATATCGATAAGTTGTTGGCTTGAGATAGGATATTTAAAAGGCTTTAGCCAAATCTATCATCGATTTAACTAAAGCCTATTTTATTTTTTTTACAAAGGATATTTGTAGGTCGGAAAATTTATTAGTTTAAAAACTTAAATAATATCTACTACAATTTTTCCAATAGCAGAACCATCACTTACAGCTTTATGCGCTTCGATGGCATTGTCTAATGTAAATTTTCTAGAATCTAAAATTGGTTTTAATTTTCCTTCTTCAATTAGTTTTGTAGCCTGTTTAAGAATATCTCCATGATGTTTTCTTCCTTCTCCGCTTAACATTGGATGTAGAACAAATACTCCGTGTAAGTTAGATGATCGAAGTGATCCTATTGCTAAATTATGTGTTCCAAAGGCAGCACAGCTGCTTATGTGTCCATAATGACGTATTGCTTTAAATGAATCATCTAATGATTGACCTCCTACGGTGTCATAAATAATATCAAAACCAATTCCTTGCGTATGCTGATTAACATAATCTTCTATTTCTACAGTTTTGTAATCAATAGGTGTTGCTCCTAATGATTTTGCAATAGCTGTTTTATTAGAAGAAACTGTTGTATATACATCGCCACCAAAAATTTTAGCTAGCTGAATTGCCATATGACCAACGCCACCTGCACCTCCATGAACAAGGACTTTGTCTCCTTTTTTTATAGTTACTCTATCTGCCAAACCTTCCCAAGCTGTAAGTAGAACTAAAGGCACAGCAGCGGCTTCTCTCATTGTTAGGTTTGTTGGTTTTTTTGCTATTAAATTAGCATCTACAGCGGTGTATTCTGCCAATGTTCCTTGAAGACCTAAAACGCCTCCTGTAAGCCCATAAACTTCATCTCCAACTGCAAAATCGGTGACATCTGGGGCAATTTCTTCAATAACTCCTGCAAGATCTGTTCCTAGAATTGCAGGTAACAATGGTGTTGCATAAGGCGCTTTACCAATTCTTATTTTATTATCAATTGGATTAACTCCGCTTGCATGTATTTTAATTAAAACTTCTCCTGCTTTTAAAGTAGGTTTGTCAATCTGAACACTTACAAAATCTGATTCGTAAGTATGTATAAGAAGTGCTTTCATTGTCATTTTTGTATTTATAATATTTGTGCTGTCTTATATACCTGAATAGGTGATGCGAGAAAGGTTTCGCTATTAGTAACAAATTCTTGTAAATAAGGTTGGTTATTGTGTTGGTCGAGTCCAGTTTGATCTGTCCATTCTTCCCAGATGATAAAAACATTTTCAGAAGCATGTAAATCATAACGAATACAAGCGGTTTCTTTTCTGGTTTGATTCACCAGATTTTCAACCATGATTTTTACTTGTTCGCTGTTTTCTTTTTTACTTTTAATAATGGCTGTTATCGAGATCATGTTTATATAGTTTTAAAAAGTTGTTCTAAATGTGTAGTATATTCCTGCTTAAAGATAACAATATTTTCTGGAGTTGCCCCTTTCTCAACATCGTGAAAATGAAAACTGTCTAATTTTTCCATTCCTGTAAATTTATTCATTTTATGAAAACCAAATAAAGCTCCGTCATCAACAGAAGTTTGTTCGAAGAATTCTCCTGGCAGAGTGAATGCTGTCTTAGGTGCATTCCAGCTTGTAGTAAGCATGTATTTACGTCCGTGTAAAAGTCCGCCTGTTCCGTAATTGATATCTGGATTTACACGGCTTCTTCCGTCGCTTTTGTATATCCCATTATTATGTCCAGCTGTAAAAACATCATCGATATATTTTTTGAAACCATTAGGTAATTGAAACCACCAAATTGGTGTGTGATAGATAATTAAATCTGCCCAAACAAATTTATCTACTTCTTCCTGTAAATTAATTTCGTTGTTTATATTGGTTGTTTTTATTTCGTATTTGTCGTTTTGAGATAAAAAATCAGTCGTCCAGTTTTGTATGGTTTGATTAAATTTCCCTCCTGAGTGAGCAAATTGTTGTCCACCGTTTATTATAAATATTTTTTTCATCATTTTATATTCTAATGTATTAGTAACTCTTTTGTGTGAGGGGGAGCAGCGGTATCCTTTTATTTTTTTCTTTTAAAAAAATAAAAGATTTAGCGAATGACCCGACCCGCATTTTTAGCGGGTCACACCCTAAAGATTCTTATTTTGTTTTTGATATTGCCTGATTAATGAAATCGAGTTCTGATGCTGATAAATCGAAATCCATTGCTTTTGCATTAGAAATTGCTTGTTCTGCATTTCGGGCCCCTGCCAAAACAATTGTAATTCCTTTTTGTAAAGTTGTCCAACGCAAGACTAATTGGGCTAAGGTTGCATTTTTTGAATTGGCAAGAGAACTTAGTTCTTCTACTAATGTTTTTACTTTTGGAAGATCGAATTGACTAAAATAACCATTGCGGTGATCGTTATCTTTTAATTTACTATCAGTAAAATATTTACCAGTTAGTAAACCTCTTTCCATTGGGCTGTATGCAATTATGCCAATGTTTTGTGCTATTGTAAGCGGAACTAAATCGGCTTCGATACTACGATTTAGCATGCTGTATGATACTTGATTGGATGCTAATTGGATCGTTTTTTGTGCTTCTTGTATTTGTGCTACATTATAATTGCAAACTCCAGCTGCTTTTATTTTTCCTTGTTGGATTAATAATTCCATAGCTTCCATCGTTTCGCTTATGGGTGTAGTTGCATCTGGCCAGTGTATTTGTAGTAAATCTATATAATCGGTTTGTAGTCGCTTTAAGCTTTCTTCGACTTCTTTGATGATATTAGCTTTAGAAGCGAATTTATATACTGGTATATTTTTACCATTGTCTTCGGCATCAAAAAAGAATTCTCCCTTACCTTGATTACTGCCATCCCAAACTAATCCAAATTTAGAAAGGATTTGTACTTTTGATCGGTTTTGAGATTTAAGTGCTTCTCCAATCATTTCTTCGCTTAATCCAAAGCCATAAAAAGGAGCTGTATCGAGTGTTGTTACTCCATTGTCGATTGATGCGTGTATTGATGCTATTGAATCTTTCTTTTCGTTTCCTCCCCACATTGTGCCTCCTATGGCAAATGCACCGTATGTAATTGCTGATAATTCGAGTTCTGTATTACCTAATTTTCTATATTCCATAATTGTATGTTTTTGTGCTTTAAAAATTATTCAGCAAAATTATACCTAATTTAAGAGTTTTAATTGGTATATGTTTTCGTTTATTAGGTATATTTGCAGCATGAAAAAAGAAAACTTATACGAGCCTTTTACAGTTTCATTTGAAACACTAACTGAATATCCTGATGTGGGTGACCGTCATAATTTTTTTGAATTGGTTTATGTGTTGTCTGGAACAGGTTCACAATGCATTAATAAAAATGTATTTGAATATGAGCGAGGGCATTTGTTTTTGTTAACGCCTAAAGATTGTCACAACTTTACTATTGAGACTGAAACGCAGTTTTTTTTCTTAAGATTTAATGATATTTATTTGAAGAATTCGAGTTTGCAGAATGAAAATATTCAGCGATTAGAATATATTCTTCAAAATGCCAATCATCAGCCAGGTTGTATCTTAAAAAATTATTCGGACAAAGTTTTGATTAAAACGATGATCGAAGCCATTATGCGTGAGCATCAGGATAAAGATATTTATAATAAAGAATTAATTCAGCAATTGGTAAATACTCTGATTATTGTAGTTGCCCGAAATATTGCGAAGTACCTGCCTGAGCAGGTAAATATTGGTTGTGAAGCAAAAGCGATGGATATTTTGCAATACATCCAGAATAATATTTATTATCCTGAGAAAATAAAAGCGGAATCGATTAGTGAGCATTTTGGAATTTCGGGGACTTATTTAGGGCGTTATTTTAAGAAACACGCTAATGAAACGATGCAGCAATACATTAGTAATTATAAAACAAAACTAATTGAGCATCGCTTACAGTTTAGTGAAAAACGGATCAATGAGATTTCTTATGAATTTGGATTTACAGATGAAAGCCATTTTAATAAATTCTTCAAAAAACAAAAAGGAAACAGCCCTTCGGAGTTTAGAAAAACGGTGCGTCTTAATTAAATATGATTTGTGCTAAATGGTTTTGCCACAGATTAGAGGATCGAAAAAAAAAAACTTAGTTTTTGTTTAAATCTTCTTCTGCTGACCAAGTTGAGAATGCAGTATCTGCTCCGCCAATTTTTATTATTTGGTTTTTATAAGTCATTATACCTAATCCGTGTTCTGCGTCCCATGAACAGGAAAATAGGTAGCCAATATAAGGAATGTTGTCTTTGAATACAGATGTTATATAGATTACTCCTGGTGATAATAAATTTGCAAAACTTTTTATCTCTGAGATGTCCGGCATGAAATCTTCTTTTTCATCTTGTGGATAATCATAGATTTCTTGTAATTTGGGATATTTGTTTAGAAGCTCAGACAGGATGCTTTCTAGGATTGCTGTCTGATTGTTTTGTAAATATTGAATTCCGTTATTGTGTTCGATAGAAGGTTCTTCGATTTCATCTGAATCGTCGTCTAATATGATGTATTCTATAGATTCTTCTTTTTCTTTAAAGAATAATTGCCAATCTTTTAGGCTAATTGTATTGTAATCATCATTGTCTTGTTCTCTGTTTGGAAGTTCTTTAGGGTTTTTAAGATGTTTATTAAAGAATTCAAAACAAAATGGAGCTCTAGTAAAGATGTATTCTGGGTTTTCTGTATAGGATAAATGAAAATATTCTAATGCTTTTTCTTCGTTTCCACATTCTAAACAGCATTCGCCACTGTAATAATTATTGATGTAATCGGGGTGATTTTGAGATAGTGAATGAAGATTCATCATATCCAGCCACCTTTTCATATTGTTGTAGTCTTTCAGTTTTATATATTCATTAATCATTCGACCAATAAAAATACTTGCCTGATGGATTTTGTATTTTTCATCATCGGTCTGATGCCATTTATCTTCAATATAATTGATTAAGTCCTGAGGTGTTAATGTGCTCTTTTTGAGTGCGTATTTATCTAAAAAAATATCAATTTCTGCAATTGTTTCTGATGTGTTTGCCATTTAAATTGGTTTTAGATTTTGTCTAACTTTTATCGATATGAGATAGGTTGGCTAGTACTAACGAATAGGGGGTATGCTCAAAAAATGATTAAATAATCTTCTTAATCACGCGTAACTTATGAGTATGTCTGTTTGTTTCGGGATTGTAAATTCCTAAATGATCCAGACGATCAATTCTTACTTTTCCACTAGCGTGAATGATGTAATTGTTGTCCATTATAATCCCAACGTGGATAATATTTCCTTCTTCATTATCAAAAAAGGCTAAATCGCCTGCTTCACTTTCTTCGATAAAACTTAAAGGATCTCCTTGCATTGCTTGCTGTGAGGCATCACGGTGGATTTTATATCCGTTTAGTTTATAAACCATTTGTGTGAAACCTGAGCAATCCAGTCCAAAAGGAGTTTTTCCTCCCCAAAGATAGGGAGCGTTTAAATACATATAGGCTGTATTTATTAAATTTATTTTTGGTTTCATTCCACTTGTTTTTGTGCCTTCGAACTCAAAATTTGAAGTGTTTATTTCGCTATTGTTTAAAAATGTTAGCGATGCACCAAGAGGAATTGGTAGTAATAAATTATCTGGAGATGTAATATAATCGATTAAATCGGCATTTAAAATTTGTGCGTCTGATGACAACAAATTATAATTTGCCTCTGATATTATTTGGTATTGTTTGGAATCGACCCAACCTTCGTAATCGTCGAATTGGATTTTAATTTTAGACCATTGATTTTGCTGTTCTAGAATTTCAAAATGTTCGCCAAATAATACTTGGGTAACAATTTCGCTTCTATCACTTGGTTCAAATCGAACAGGCACTATGGCTAGATTACAAATTCCGAACATTTAGTGTATTTTATGAGTTAAGAATCAGGAGCTGTTATTTGTAAACAACTCCTGATTTATTATTATTTAGGCTCTTTCGATAACAATTGCCGAAGCTCCACCACCGCCATTACATATAGCTGCAGCACCAATTTTGGCATTGTTTTGTTCTAAAACATTAATTAAAGTTACGATAATTCGAACACCTGAACAACCTAGCGGATGTCCTAATGAAACGGCACCACCATTTACATTTACTTTATCATTATCCAGACCTAGTATTTTTGAATTTGCTAATCCAACTACAGCAAAGGCTTCGTTGAATTCAAAATAATCTACATCATCAATTGAGATTCCAGCTTTATCCAATGCTTTTGGTAATGCTTTTGCTGGACTTGTTGTAAACCATTTTGGTTCTTGTGCAGCGTCGGCATAACTTTTTATGTAAGCAAGTGGTTTTAATCCTAAAGCAATGGCTTTTTCTTCTGACATCAATATTACAGCAGCAGCACCATCATTTATTGTCGATGCGTTTGCAGCAGTTACTGTTCCGTCTTTAGTAAAAACAGCATTTAATGAAGGTATTTTGTCTAATTTTACATTAGTGTACTCTTCATCTTTTGATACGATTATCGGGTCTCCTTTTCGTTGTGGTACTGCAACTGGAACGATTTCTGAATCAAATTTTCCTGCTTCCCAAGCTTTTGCACTTCTCTCGTAGGATTGAATAGCAAAATTATCTTGTTCTTCACGGCTGATGTTATATTCAGTTGCACATAAATCAGCGCAAACTCCCATTGCGTTGTTATCGTAAGCATCTGTCAAACCATCTTTTTGCATTCCGTCAACCATTGTAGTTGGACCAAATTTAGTACCATTACGCATTTGTACATAATGTGGAATCAAACTCATGTTTTCCATTCCACCAGCAACTACGATTTCGGCATCACCACAAGCAATTGCCTGAGCGCCGAACATTACTGCTTTCATTCCCGATGCGCAAACTTTATTTACTGTTGTGCAAGTAACTTTCTCGGATAATCCAGCAAATAATGCTGCCTGACGTGCTGGAGCCTGACCAACTCCTGCTTGTACTACGTTACCCATGAATACTTCATCAACTAAATTGGGATCTAATTGTATTTTCTCTAAAGCTCCTTTAATAGCTACAGCACCTAATTTTGGGGCTGAGACTGTAGATAATCCTCCCATGAAACTTCCGATAGGGGTTCTAACGGCAGAAACAATAACAACTCTTTTGTTCATTTTCTGTGTGATTTAGTTAATGAAGCAAATTTAATGTTTATTTAAACAAATTCAAATTTTGAGTGTTTTGATTCTGTTTTTAAATTATTAGCAAAAAATATTTTTTTGTATTTGTTTGATAGTGAAGTCTTTTTAAAAAAACATGAAAAAATATTGAAAAAAGTCTCCAAAATAGTTGTGAGATATATAATGTTGTCTTAGATTTGCAACCGCAAAACGAGACACGTTCTCTGAGCTTGGAGAGGTGCCAGAGCGGTAATGGAGCAGATTGCTAATCTGTCGACGGGTAACTGTCGCCAGGGTTCGAGTCCCTGTCTCTCCGCTTATTAAGATTTTGCCTCGGGGTGTAGCGTAGCCCGGTTATCGCGCCTGCTTTGGGAGCAGGAGGCCGCAGGTTCGAATCCTGCCACCCCGACAAACTTTCCATAAGTTTTAAAAGAAATGGACGCATAGCTCAGTTGGATAGAGCACCTGCCTTCTAAGCAGGCGGTCGAAGGTTCGAATCCTTCTGCGTTCACTTTAAAACCACTCAAATCGGGTGGTTTTTTTATTTATATCCAAGGACGCATAGCTCAGTTGGATAGAGCACCTGCCTTCTAAGCAGGCGGTCGAAGGTTCGAATCCTTCTGCGTTCACTTAAAGCCACTCAATTGAGTGGTTTTTTTGTTTTATGCAATTTCCGAAAAATGGAATTGTTCTTTATACTCCATCAAAATTGCTACCATTGGTAGTATTCTGGATTTAAAATTGGTTGTTTTATGATTTATTGTAGTTGCTTTAGAGAATATAGATATAACTTCATTAAATAATTAAATTTTTTTATTGTAATTTTAATAGCCCTTTAGGTTGTAATTGCGAGATGGTTACTGTTTTAGTGTTGTCTATAGAATTGTCTAGCGCAGAAATGTTTATGTTTTGAATTATTGAAGATAGTGTTTTTAAAGTCTGTTGATGATTTTAGATTTTGTCTGTTTTTTGTCTGTTTATAGGCTGTTCTTGAAAGCTAATAATCTCTTTAAAAAATAAAGTTCCTTTAGAATGGCACAATTAATGCAAGCTTAATAAAAGAATAATCAAATACTTCATGGAGTATTATAAAATTTAAAAAGAATGAAAAATTTAAAATGCATGTTTGTTTTTATGATGGTGACTGTAGTATCATCATTGAGTTATGGACAAGAAACCTTAAAAATGTTTGTTAAAGAAAATAAAGTGCCTTGTCAAGGTGTTGCTCCTATGGAATGCTTGCAAGTAAAGTATAATAATAAGGGTGATTGGCAGTTTTTTTACGATCATATCGAAGGTTTTAATTTTGAAAAAGGAAACCGATATGAACTTATGGTTGTTAGAACTAAAAGGCAAGGTGTTATTCCAGCAGATGCATCTTCTTACGAGTATAAATTAAAAAGTATTATTTCTAAAACACCTGTAGTAAAGGAAAAAGGTATTTATGATACAAAAATGATATTAACACGTTTAAATGGTAAAGAAATAAATACTGGAAATGTGTATTTGACAATCAATGAAGCTACGGGAATGATTAATGGAAAAAGTGGTTGCAATAATTTTGGCGCAAAATTCACTAAACTTTCTTCAAAAAATCAAATAAAAATTGGTTCTCCTTATGGAACTTTAATGGCTTGTGATGAAAAAAATATGAAATTAGAGCAGGATTTTACTAATGCAATAAAAGACAAAAAGTTTAAAATTGTAAAGAAAAATAATAAGGTGCAGTTTAAGAATTCGAAAAATAAAATCATCATGGAATTTTCTATTCCTACCCAGAATGATGTTTGGAGTTTTATTGCTAAAAACAATTGGAAACTAATCATGCTAGAAAACGTAGGACAAGATTATGGACGTGCTTCTATTAAATTTGATCCAACTGAAAAGAAAGTGAGCGGAAATACTGGATGTAATAACTTTTTTGGAACATACACTCTTAAAGGGAATGATCATATTGTATTTAGTGGTTTAGGATCAACTAGAATGGCATGCATTGATGAAGAAGTTGCTAAAACAGAACAAAAAATGCTTTCTCTTTTAAGTGATAAAGAACTACGTTTTGATGTAGCAGAACAAACATTGAATTTCTATCTTGGTGATAGATTGATAATGATGTTCGGAACTGTAAAGTAAGTTTTTAGTTTAGATAACAACAAAGCCTGACAATGTTCAGGCTTTGTTGTTTATATAGGATTAGTTTTTTTGACTAATAAAACTGTTGTTCCATTTCGCACTAAAAGAAATTTGTTAATTATAAATCTATAAAATTAAAAAATATGAATGAAATGATGTTTCCAGTTGAATTAATTGAATACCTAGATTCACATACATTAATTGAAATAAAAGGTGGAGTAGATAGAGAGACATTTTTAAAAATTTGGATGGTTTCAGTTGATAATAGAATTTTTGCCAGAAGTTGGACGATGAGTTCTAAAAGCTGGTTTACAGAGTTTGTGAAGCAGGAAATAGGACAGTTAAAATTCGGAGAAAATGTGATTACAGTTTCAGGTAAGCAATTGTTTGACGATGAACTTAATAGATTAGTTGATCAAGCTTATAAGCAAAAATATACTCAGCAAGAAAATATTATTTATGTAAACGGCATTACTGAGCCTAAATATCATAATTATACAATGGAATTTTTTTATTTGAATACTAATGAATGAAAGTTAGTTATGCAACTAAAGGTTTGTAAAAAAACACACAAATTAAAGATAATGGACTGTGTTTTATGGAACATAATAATTATATCTATTATAATTTTACCTTGTGAGATTTCCCTTTGTTTTTAAGGAGTATTTGATAATTATTGTTTTCTATATATTAAGAAAAACAAATTTTTGTTTAAAAAAGAATAGAAGATATTTGTGCTCTTTAGATCCAAAATCTAATACCCCAGAACTCAAAACAAATTTAAATTAACCTACAATGATTACAAATGTTAAGAGTTGGTACTTTGCCAGCTTACTAATTTTTGGTTTTCTAGTTTTCACAAGTTGTGATCACGAAGACCAATCTACTACATACAATGCTAGTTATTTACCAAGTATTGATGCAACGAATTTACCAATAGGAAATCGTGCCATGACTATGTTTGAAGATGATGAAAGTTCATCGAAAATGTATGATAAACAAGATCGATGGTTTCAAGTAAATCAACCATTACAAGTAATCCAAAAAGGGAAAGATTCAGTTCAAATTTCTCTTTATTCTCCTGTTGGACTTACAGATGTAAGAATCTACGCTAAGTTAGCCAATTATAACAAGCGATTTTTAATTTATAATTTCACTAAAGTTCCGGCTTTTCATCGCTCGTTTCACCAAATCCCTTTGGTAGCAGGAAAAAATGATTATTTGTTAGAAACTGGAAATGCAGTTACGATTGATAAAATCGACGGTTTCTCTTCTGGTGCAATTGAATTTTCGGTTGAATCAAGTGATCCTTTATTCGCAAAATTTAAAAAAATTAAATCTAATCATTTAGTCCAGTTTAATGATGGGTACCATAATGGTGAATTGGGTAAATTTCTGCCAATGAATCCAGTTTTGGCAAAAGAGGCAATAACAATGATTATTAATTATTCGTATGCCTTAAGTCATCCAATGTATTATGACACTTTTATTAATTTTGACAGATATAAAAAAGAACAAGCAACTCAAGCTGGTACTGCTGTAAACGGCGCAACGTATTGGCATGGGAATGCAGCTGATGCTGATGGTAAGTATGATTATTTTTCTAAAGCCGATATTGAGAAAATTTATTGGAATTATCTTGATAGCAGAACCTTACACATGGCAATGGTTGGGGGTGATGCAGCTTTAGGTGGCGGAAATCTTGCTTCTCAATGGGAGTCAGGTTATGTAACTGGTCATTGGGTTGGTGAAATGTCAGTTTGGTCGCATGAATATTCACATCATATAGGGTTTAGCCATAGTAGTAATCTAGCTAATAGTGGCGAAGGTGGAGGACAACAGGAAATGTTGACTCATTTTTACAAATACTTAATCCACTTGAAAGATCTTCCTTTTACTGATCCAGAGGTGTTAAAAGGATGGACTAAAAAAGATTACTTGGCAGGGAATTATAAAAAACCTGTTTTTACGATTAATCCAAAAAATCCATTCTTAATAAAATATAAAGGAGAAGGAAAATGGAATTAAATAATAAAATTAAAATGAATAAAATAGCTTTTTTTATATTGTTACTTTGTGTCTTTACAAATTGTAGCAAGGATTCTTACGATGGAACTTCTCCAAATCATACTTATTATTATCCTACTGATGAAGCATCTATTTCAGCTACTCAGATTGGAGATGGAAAAGGTACGCTAGACCCTAAAGGTATCGCTATAGCAAATAATAAATTATACGTTTGTAATGGAGATGTACTAGAAGTTTTTAATGCTAACACCTTGGTTCACTTAAAAACAATTTCAAATTATACTAAAGGAGCTTCTACAGTAGCATTTGCTAAACTTACTTCAGTGTCTATTGATAATGGTAGAATTTACATTGGAAGTGCCGAATCAAGACTTTTTGTTATTGATGAAGTGACAAATGCAGGAATTAGCATGTTAGGAAACGGTCAATGGTGGAATACTTTTGTTCACGTTTTTGGAGTTGTTGCAAAAGACGGATTGGTATTCGTTAAAGAAAAAGAAACTAGTATTAAAGTTTTTTTAGCATCTCAAATTACAGATAAAAGTGAATGGAATTTAGCTCCTTTTGCCAAATTAAATACCTTAAAAGGATTTGATGAAGTTTATTCGATGGATGTTGCCGACGGTAATTTAGTTGTAGCAGGAAGAAATGCAAAGGGATATTTGTATTACAATATTGCAGGTATTCGTGCTAATGCCACCGCATCATTAAAGGCTCCAATTCAGCCTGTAGTAGTGGCTTTTAATGAAGCAAAACCATTATCAGTGACAATTAATGCTGATTGGGCTGTAACGTCAGAGAACGAAGGTAATTCAAATTTTCTACGCCTTTATCCTAAAAAAGAGTTTATGGATAAAATTTATAAACCAAGAGTTAATTCTTTTGATATTATGGGACAAAATAATTTTGGAAGTATAGTAAGCGTAGCACAACTTAACGACCATCTTTTTTTATCGGATAATACGAATAAAAAAATAAGAGTCATTAAACTTAATAAATCTGAAATTACAGAACAGAGATAGTGTTGTAATTTTATTGCATAAATTTTCTTTTAAGCCCACTCTGTAGAGTGGGCTTTTTGTTTATTAAGGGATGATTTATGATTGATATAACTATTTATAGCGTAATTTTATTCTAAATAACACCTTTCACCTTTAAAGGAGGTAAGTTTTAGAGTTGTTTTGTACAGAGATAATATAATTAATTAGAATGAAGGAGTTAAATAATATGTCAGAAGGAGGTATAAATGTGAAAAATCAATGGCTTGTACTTGCTATTATTATTGCCTCACTTATTCCCGTAACAATAGATGCTACAATACTACATGTTGCTATTCCTACGCTTACATTATCATTGGGAGCATCGGGTAATGAAGTATTATGGATTATAGATATTTATCCGCTTATTATGGCAGGTCTGTTATTGCCTATGGGGATTTTAGGAGATAAAATTGGACATAAAAAAGTGCTGTTATTTGGTTTAACTATATTTGGAATAGCCTCATTTTTGGCTGGATTTTCTTCTGCACCTATTTATTTAATACTTTCTCGAGCACTTTTGGCTTTAGGAGGTTCAATGATTATGCCAGTTACTCTTGCTATAATAAGTCAAACTTTTACCAATGAAGCGCAACGTGGTACAGCATTAGGTATCTGGGCGGCTATAGGAACAGCTGGAGCAGCAGTTGGGCCTGTAATTGGTGGAGTTATCGTAGAGCATTATTGGTGGGGAGCTGTTTTTTTAATAAATCTGCCATTAATTTTGATCGTTATTCCCTTAATATGGATTGGTGTTCCCAAAGGAATTTCGAGCCCCGAGAAACCTTGGGTGCTAAAAGATGCTGCTTTAGTGTTGGTTGGCGTGATTCTATTTATTTATGGTATTAAGACTATTTTTAAAGAAGATCATCCTTTGTGGATTAGTATTGCTGTTGGAATAATTGGATTCATTTTTTTGAGGTTGTTTTTTATAAAGCAGAAGATTTCACCTTTTCCAATGATAGATATGCAATTATTGCAAAACAAAAGAATTTTGTTAGGAATGTTACTTTGCTTTGTACCTATGGCAGTTATAGTAGGTTTTGAGTTCTTATTAGCACAAGAACTACAATTTGTACATAAGCTGAGCCCAATAGATGCAGGATTATTCATGTTACCGTTTGTAACTTCTTCTGCAGTAGCAGGGCCACTAACTGGTTCAATACTGGGTAGGATTGGTTTTAAGAATCTTATAATTACAGTATTGTCATTATCGTCATTATCGTTCTTTATGTTGAGTCAATTAGATTTTAGTTCGTTTACAGCTAGTTTGTTGTTTTGGTCGATAGTTTTAGGATTTAGCTTAGGAGTTGTACTAATAGCTGGAACAACTGCTATAATGTCTGCGGCACCACTTGATAAAGCGGGAATGGCTGGTTCAATGGAATCTATTTCTTATGAATTAGGTACTGGATTAGGAATTACTTTTTTTGGAATTATACTCTCTCAGATTTTTATTAAAAAGTTTATTATTAATGAAGAATTGTTAAAAGAGCTTCCAAAGCAGGTAAATAATTCAATTGGAGACGCAATGATTGTTGCCAATGAGCTGGGAGGAGAAAAAGGTGAGGTAATTAAGAAAGCGGCAATGACAGCTTTTAAAGATGCACATGATGTAGTTTTAATTCTGGCAGGAACTGTTTTGGCTATTTTAGCCTTGATTTTAGTATTTATTTTACCAAAAGAAAAGAAGGTAAAATAAAAGAAGAGTGATTTGTGTTGCATTTACTAGGTTTTATCTCTGAGATAAAAGACTGTCTTATTTAACCCTGTAAAAGTCTTTTTTGCACCCTGTTAGTTGTAAATGAGATCGTTAAATTTGTTTTGTTCTAATGAGTTTTTAATTTTTAAACAGTCAAAATTATGGATAATCAAGATTTTACCACAAGTATTTTGGTAGGCCAAAGTGCTAAAGAAGCATTTGATGCTATAACAAATGTTAGGGGATGGTGGTCAGAAGAAATAGAAGGAGGTACAGCAAAACAGGGTGATGTATTTAAGTATCATTATAAAGACATCCATATCTGTAAAATGAAATTAGTAGAAGTTATTCCCAATAAAAAAGTAGTTTGGCATGTTTTAGAAAATGATTTTAATTTTACTAAAGATAAAAGCGAATGGATAGATACAAAAGTTATTTTTGAAATTAATGAAAAAGGAAATAAAACAGAAGTTCGCTTAACGCATCAGGGATTAGTTCCTGATTATGAATGTTACAAAATATGCTTTAATTCATGGACTAATTATGTACAAAATAGTTTATACAATTTAATTGTTACAGGTAAAGGACAACCAAACCTGAAAGAAGAAGTAGATCATGAATAATTCTAAAGAATTATTGTAACCGATATAAGTGATGTAAGAAAATATAAGAGTGACTAATCAATACAAGACTTAAATGAACTCACATCACTTATAGGGTTAATTTTTTAGTTAGCTAACCCCCTACAGTTGTTAGTATTTTTTTAATGTAATAATACTAGTTTATAGTTCTAGTTTGCATATATCTAAGTGTTTTTAAAATGTTTGGGATGTCTTTTGTACGTGATTCTGTCCAAAAATACTTATCCTTATAATTTGTATTTTTTACTGTAATAGTAAAAGTTTGAGTCGTATTGTAAACGTCAAACTTAAATTGAATCTCTTTAGTGTTGTAGATGTATTTGACTGTTTTTTTTGTACCAGCAGGATTAGATAAATTTGGAATTACATAACTTTCAAGCCATTCAATTAAACCAGGAATTTCATCAACGCCTATCCATGCGGTTTCCTTGGTAAATTGGTCTTGTTTATTCTGATATTGCTTTGTGATAAAAGTACTTTCAACCTCCATTCCGTTTATTTTTTTTTGATTTTGATTCAAATCAATAATCTCAGCTGGATAAAACGATACTGTTTCACCAAGTCCAGATTTAAAAATAGTCTTTTGACTTTCGACCAAATTAATTTGAACAGCACCTGCTTTTTCGATAAATTGAGAAGGTTCAGAATAGCTTATTTCTTGAGCGATTCCTAAAAAAGGGAGGATAAATAACAACAAAGTAATTTTTTTCATAATGCACTTTTTTTTGATTTATGATTTATACGTTGGACTCAAATGCGGTTTAGATATAAATTTTATCAAATGAAGACTAAAGCTTCAATTTCTAGTTTCGATTTATTTATTACCTATATTTACTTTTGAGAAAAATGTAAAATCTAAAATGCCAATTTCATGCCAAAATTCAACAGAACTTTATTTCTTTTACTCTATATCTTAGGAATAATTTCTACAAATGCTCAGAGTAAGACATATGCAAATAATATCGATCAGGTAATTGCGGATACAACCTTTGTTAATTTAAAAGATTATAGCAGCGATTTTGTGTATGATATGAAGTATGCGACAGAAGATAATTTTCTTAAAGCAAAAGTGTATGATTGTGCGGAATGTTTTTTGCGTTTAAAAACGATAAAAGCATTAGTAGAGGCTAATAAAAGTTTTATGAAGAAAGGGTATAAAATCAAATTATTTGATTGTTACAGGCCTTTATTTATCCAAAAAAGAATGTGGGAAATAGTTTCTAATCCTAAATATGTTGCTGATCCAAAAAAAGGCTCCATCCATAATAGAGGAGGAGCCGTAGATATTACGCTTGTTGATAGTAATGGTAAGGAATTGGATATGGGAACTTCTTTTGATTTTTTTGGAAAAGAAGCCAGTCACAACTATTTGAATTTATCAGATACCATTAAAGCTAATCGACAATTATTGAAAAAAATAATGATAAAACATCATTTCAATTCCTTTGATTCGGAGTGGTGGCATTATAATTTAAAAGCTGGGCTAAATGATAAAGTCTCAAATACAAAATGGAATTGTAATTAAGTTTACTCTACACATTTTATATTATTAATAAAGTAACTTTCTGGATGATATACTTTATTATCTAGTTCAGATGTGAATTCTTTTTTTAGAACATAATCTTCCACATCAGTTAAGTATTTAATACGAATCATTGAGATTGGAGAATTTTTTAAATCTTCAAAATTATCTTTCATAAACATAAAAATCCCTGTGTTTACACGATTGTCAAATCCTTTTTCATCACGAATTAATGTTCCACAACTTTCTTGATCGAGATGAATCAAAGTAACAATTTTTCCATTGCTTAATTGTAAATATAATCTTGAGTTTTTGTCAAAGCAGTTAGCCTTTGTAAAGTCTTTGCTTTTTTTTATCATTTGCATATTTAGTGTTGGTAAACCATCCGTTAATGCCAAAGAGAAAAAGATATAACTTGATGTTCCTGCAAAGTTTTTTTCAGAAATCATCTTTTCTTTTGTTGATTTGTATGTTCCTAAAGAATCAGTAACGTTTACAGAGTATTCACAATCTTTTTGTGCAAATAAATTAAATGTTAGTAAGAAAAAAGTTAAAGTAATTAGTTGTTTCATTGTTATTGTGTTTTTTTACAAATTAAAACTATTTTATTGTCATTTCTATCAGTTGTAAAAAAACAATACAAATTTCCTCCATCTTTTATTTTCCATTTTTTTCGGATGGTTTCTACGCTATCAGGAAAATTACGGGTAGTGATATTAGCCTGTTGATTGGAAAGGTGGAGTTTCATTTCATTTTTGGTGTACGAAATAGCTTCTTGAATTTCAAAAGTTCTTCCAGGAAATGCAATTAACTCGTCTGAAGTGTATAAATGAGAGTGTTTATGTAGTTTGTCTATTTTATAAAATGAGCTGACTTCGTCAAATCCACCTGATTTCATGATAGCACTATTCGGCTCGTATAAGTATTTTTGAGGTAAAGCATAGCTAACAAATTCCAGATCTGTGTTTAATGTGAAATCAAAAGACTCCGTTTTGTCTTTTAAGATGTTAGCAGTACAAAGGGTTATATTTCCTAAATAGTCTTTGTGAATTTCCCAAAGTAATTCTTTAACTTCATTTTCTACAGCTATTATATGAATGTTTTTTACATTTTTTAGTTCAGAAAGTCCCGCAGTTATATCTAATAAAGGGGCCGTTTTTATTAAAATACAATTTGAGCTTTCAAAATAAAAATCTAATAAATCAGGAACATTCGGTAAGCAGTCCTTTAGCATGAATACTTTACCTTTAGCATCGTTTCGTCTAGAGGGATCAATATAAATCCAGTCCCATTTTTTATTTAGTTTTCTCAACACCTCAAAACTATCTTCAGGATAACACGTACAATTGTCAATCTTCAACTGTTTGAAATTATGTTGCACGATTGCTGATAAAGCTGGGTTTATCTCGCAATGAACTATGTTTTTTATTTTTTGGGAAAAATAATAATCATCAACACCAAAACCTCCTGTTAAGTCGATTAAACTATCACCAGATACTAAATTGGCCTTATATTGTGCTGTTTTCTCAGAAGAAGTTTGCTCTACAGAAATTTTACTTGGATAAAGTATATTTTCGGTAGTAAACCAAGTTGGTAATTTATCTTTCGCTTTAGTTTTAGCCTCAATCTGATTTAAAATAGCAATCCATTCAATCTCTGGAAAAGGATTTTTTTGAAGTGCTAATTTAGAAATAGATTCATTTACTTTTTTATTTATAAAATCCTGAACAGAAGGATGTAAAAGTGCTAAATTCAAGGTTATATTTTTTCAGTTAGTACAATAACAATTTTATTGTTAGGAAAAAATTCTTTGGCTATCACTTTAAGACAAGTATAAAAAGGGATCGCAATAATCATTCCTACGATTCCAAAAGTTATTCCGCTAATTAAAGTAATCAAAAATATTTCCAGCGGGTGCGAATTTACGCTTTTTGATGAAATAATTGGTTGACTAATGTTATTGTCTATTGCTTGAACCAATAAGAACCCAATTACAATATATATTGTTTTTGGTAAAATCTCTGTTTGAAAATCTCCACCAATTAAACTCAACATAGTTAATATTGCAGCTAAAATAGTTCCTATTATCGGGCCCACATAAGGAATGATATTTAGCACTGCACATAAAAAAGCAATTACAAATGCATTTTCACTTCCAAAAATTACAAGTACAATAAAATATAGAATAAATACGACTGTTAATTGTAGTAACAAGCCTATGAAATAACGTGTTAGTAAATGGTTTATCTTGGTAATTGAATTAATGATTTTATCTTCATTATTATCAGGAAGTATTCTTTTTGCGTTTTCTTTAAAAATGTTTTGGTCTTTAATAAAGAAAAATGTAATAAAGAATACAGATACTAATCCCATACCAAAACCAGCAAGCATATTTAGGATAGAATTTATGAAGGACGTAAAATAACTAAAGTCTAGTTTAGAAGTTATATCTGGGTTTTTTAATAGAGATTGAAAATCAAGATGTTGTAAGTTGAAATAATTTTCAAAATCACGTTCAATTAATATAAGTTGTTCTTGTAGGCTTTTAGTGTCAAGAAGAGATAAATTATTAGCCTGTGATATAATTAAGGGAACAAACAATAGTATGAATCCAATCATTAATAAGATAAAGAAAACAACAGTTGTTATAGCAGCAAATGAACTACTGAATTTTAATTTCTCTTTTAAGAATTTTACAAACGGGTTTGCAATTAAACACAATATTAATGAAACACATAAGTACACAATGACAGTTTGTATTTGATATAAAAAATACAAAATAAGCGATACTCCCAAAATAGTTGCAATAGCTCTTAAAATCCCGTTTGAAATTACTTTAGATGTAATCATAGTTTATCTTTCTTTAGAGCATAAATATAGAAAAAATGAGGGAAAGATTACATTTATAAACTAAAAAAAGCGAGATAATTAAATCTCGCTTTTAATAATTATTAACATGTTAAGTTATAGGGTTTTATTTTTAGATGCCGAAAGAAGCTCTAGGTCCACCAGTTAAGAATATGGTAGCCATTTTAGTTTTTTGATCTACAGTAAACATATACATTCCAGCATCGTCAGTATAATCCATGTAGTTCATAGTCATTTCTACAGGAGTTCCTGTACATGTGCTATAGTGAGGATATGCAGGTACTCCATAATTAGCTGCGTTATGCACTGGTGTATCCAATACTCCATCAGTTCCACAATTAGCATCTCCCCAAATGTGACGTAAGCTCATCCAGTGACCTACTTCATGAGTTCCAGTTCTTCCTAAATTATAAGGAGCCGCAGCAGATCCTGATAATCCGAAATATTTAGAATCGATTACAACTCCATCTGTAGCAGTAGATCCGCCAGGAAATTGAGCATAACCTAATATTCCACCACCAATTTTACAAGCCCATAAGTTAAGCTTTGTAGTTGGAGATGTTGGGTTAAGACCGCCGGAAGCAGATTTTTTCATGGCATCATTAGTTCCCCATGAAGTTTTTGTTGTTGATTTTCTGATGATTTGATCTAAAACAAAACTAATACCAACATTAGCTTTTACATTAGCAAATAATGCAGGAACGCTCCCATAATCAGAGTTAGCGGCATTGAAATCATTATTTAAGACATCAATTTGTGTTTGGATTTGTGCATCAGAAATATTTTCTGCAGCAGTTCTGTATAGCACATTTACTACAACAGGAATTTGAATTTTTCCATTTACCAATTTACCACTTAGCATTTTACTTTGCGTAAATGCTTCAATTTCATTCATTCGAATAGCCAAAGTAGGGTCGGCTTTTAATTGAGCTTCTAGTACATCTTGAGTTGCACAAGTACGTAAAGTAACTGCTGAAGCTTCTGGAGTTGTAGATTCAGCTTGGTCGTTGTTTTGACACGAGAATAGCAGTAGTACTGCAAATGTGGATAAAGCAATTTTTTTCATAATAGTTTGGGGTTTTGTTATAAAATTTTAGCTTAGTTAATAATTAACACAATTTTATAACAAATATTTTGACAGGCAAAATTTTATTATTATTTTGTTTGTCAGAATTTTGCAATCCCTTGTATGGCGTAGTTCTTACAAATAAACAACATTGTAAATTATAAGGAAAATTCCTTCTTTGTTGTTTTTAGTGAGAATTATAATGTTAATTTTTGCATTATTTGTGAAGTTTTTTTTAGAAAATCAGTTTAGAGAATTTATAAAGCATTTTAATGTCTAATTGGAGGAAATTTTTTTTTAGGTGAAAACAACCATGAAATTCCATCTCCTTCCTGTTTAACATGCCATATTATCATCCCTAATGCTTCTTCATTTAGAGTAAATCCAGACGAAAGCATAAAAGGAGGTACCCAAATGAGTTGTATTTCACCATCTCCATTCCAACCAGCATTTTTGAATAATTTTTTTGCTACTTGTATGTATGAACCTGAATCTGGCAAAAAGTCTTGAGGTTTGAATGTGAAGTTTAAATTATCAATCCATTCATGAGTATATAAATTGAAAGATCTCAATTCATCAGGTTAATATTTAATTACGTCTTCTTTTTTTATCGAAAATGCCATTACTCTTAAGAAGTTTAACTTTACAAAGAAGTTAATTCATATAAAGCTATACTGGCAGCTTGAACAACATTCATGCTACTGTTTTTTCCAAACATATTAATATGAACAATTTGGTTTGAAATTTTTAAAAGATCAGTCGAAATTCCATCAATTTCACTTCCAATTAAAAGAGCTATTTTTTGATTTTGAGGTATTTTTACTTCGTTTAAGGGTTTGCTATTGCTTGCAATTTCTAAAGCAATAATTTCAAAATTATTTTGAAGTAAATGATCGATAAGCTCATTAGTATCTTCAATTACAATGTGAGGAACATGAAGATGAGTGCTTCTTGAAGTTTTATTGATTTTTCTTGGATTTAGAGGAATATCTTTTCCTAAAAAAATAATGTTTTCAACTCCAAAAGCTTCACTTATTCTAAAAAGAGAGCCAATGTTTTGCTGAAAATAAATATGATCGCAAACTAAAGTTATTGGAAAATTTTTTCTTTCGAATTGTATTTCTTCGTGTGTTAATTGCACTTGATTTATTTTAATTGGTAAAGATATAATTGATAATGTTTGCACCCATTTTTAATGCTTTTTGGCGTACTTCGAGTGGGTCGTTATGTACTTCTGCATCTTCCCAGCCATCACCAAGATCACATTGGAAGGTATAAAGCAATACAAGTTTGTTTTCGATGAAAACACCAAATGCCTGAGGTCTTTTTCCGTCGTGCTCATGAATTTTTGGTAAGCCCGCAGGGAAAAGAAATGGCTTCTGAAAAATAGCATGATTGGCAGGAAGTTCAATCAGATCATTATTTGGAAATATTTTTTTAATTTCTTTTCGAATGTACTGATCCATTCCATAGTTGTCATCAATATGAAGAAATCCTCCGCCATATAAATAATTGCGAAGATTTGTGACATCGGCATCGCTAAAAACAACATTTCCGTGACCAGTCATATGAACAAAAGGGTAGGATAGTAAATCTGGATTACTCGGCTCTACAGTTCCTGGTTTTGCTTTAATTCGGGTATTAATATTTGCATTACAAAACTTTATCAAATTAGGTAATGAAGTAGGATTTGCATACCAATCACCACCACCACTATATTTTAGTAACGCAATTTCTTGTGAAAAAGAAGAGATGGAGATAAATAAAAAAAGCAAAAAAAGTTTCTTCATAATGACAAAGTCAAAAATTAGTATTTTTTATATTTAAATGGTTTCATTAAAAAAAGCAACACTATGGCAAGCAACTATTGCTGCAGTTTCAGTGCGTAATCTTGTATTGCCTAATGAAACAGGCTGAAAGTTGTTTTCGAGTGCTAAAGCGATTTCTTTTTCTGAAAAATCTCCTTCAGGACCAATAAGTAATGTGATATTCTCATTTGGTTTTAAAATTGATTTTAGTGATTTTTTATCGGTTTCTTCACAATGTGCAATTAACTGCAGTCCTTCATTTTTACGTTTTATAAATTCTTTAAACGAAATAGCTTCATTAAGTTTAGGAAGATACAATTCATTGGATTGTTTCATTGCAGATAAAATAATTTTTTCAAAACGGTCGATGTTAATTACTTTACGTTCAGATCTATCGCAAATTATTGGAGTGATTTCATGAATTCCTATTTCAGTAGCTTTTTCCAGAAACCATTCGTAGCGATCATTCATTTTGGTTGGAGCAACGGCAAGATGCAGACGATATTTAGGTTCAGAAGCTTTTTCAAACGAAATTATTTTTACAGTACATTTATTATCAGAAGCCAAAGTAATTTCGGTTTCAAATAAATACCCCAATCCATTTGTTACATGTAATATATCAGAATCTTTTTTTCGTAATACTTTTATAATGTGTTTACTTTCTTCTTTGTCAAAAGAAAATTCTTGAGTTGTTTCGTCAATATTTGGATTGTAGAATAATTGCATAGTTTAAAATTGTATTCGTGCTTTAGAAACAACAGCGGCTGTTTCAAATTGTTTTGATAAATATTTTTGATAACCTACAATTCCAATCATTGCAGCATTATCGGTAGTGTATTCAAATTTAGGGATGTAAGTTTTCCAACCGTATTTTTTTTCGCTTTCTTTCAGTCTGTTTCTTATGCCAGAATTAGCCGAGACACCACCGCCAATTGCTATTTGAGTAATCCCAGTTTCTTTAACAGCCAATTTTAATTTGTCCATTAAAATTTCGATAATCGTATATTGAATAGAAGCGCAAATATCGTTTAGGTTTTCCTCTATGAAATTTGGGTTTTCTAATTTTTTCTTTTGGATAAAATATAAAATAGCTGTTTTTAAACCAGAGAAGCTAAAGTCAAGTCCAGGGACTTTTGGTTTAGTAAACGGAAATGCTTTTGGATTGCCTAATTGAGCGTATTTATCAATAAGTGGTCCTCCAGGATAGGGAAGACCTAATATTTTAGCACTTTTATCAAATGCTTCACCAACGGCATCATCAGTTGTTTCCCCGATAATTTGCATGTCAAAAAAGCCATCTACTTTAATAACCTGAGTATGGCCACCACTTATTGTCAATGCTAAGAAAGGAAAAGTTGGTTTGTCGTAACCTTCTTCATCAATAAAATGAGCCAAAATATGGGCATGCATATGGTTAACAGCTACTAAGGGAATGTTTAAAGCGAGTGCTAATGATTTACTAAATGAACTTCCAACTAGGAGAGAACCCATAAGTCCAGGACCCTGTGTAAATGCTATGGCAGATAATTGATCTTTTTTTATATTTGCTTTACGAAGTGCAGCATCAATAACAGGTACAATGTTTTGTTGGTGTGCTCTGGACGCAAGTTCAGGAACTACACCTCCATATTGTGTATGAATCAGCTGGTTGGCAACAACATTTGATAGTACTTTGTCGTTAAGTAAGACAGCTGCTGCTGTATCATCGCAAGAACTTTCGATAGCAAGAATAAAAACCTCAGGATTTTGCATGTAAAGGCACGAATTTTGAATTATATTTGACGAATCAAATTTTGATTTTTTTTTATTTAAATGTAGAAGCCAAAATTAAAGAATTTTTATCAAAGGAACCTTCCTTTGTTTGCTCTAAATTAAATTTAAAGAAAAACTAAAAAATACAATCGGTATCAGAAAAATTAAAAAAATAGTATCTCGTTCCCTAATCGGACTAATTCTACTTTTGTTAGTATTGGGTATCGCATTGTCTTTGCCTGTGGTTCAGACCAAAATTGCAAATTATATTACAGACACATTAAACTCAGATTTTGGTACACACATATCTGTTGATAAAGTTTCTGTAAGTGTTTTTGGTGGAGTAAAACTCAGGAAAGTTTTAATAATGGATCACCATAAAGATACTTTAATCTATTCTGATTTAATCAAAACAAATATTTTAGGAGTTAAAAGAGTTCTTGATGGCGATTTAATTTTCGGCGAAATTCGTTTGACCGGTTTGCTATTTAATTTGAAAACCTATAAAAACGAAAAGAAAACCAACCTTGATGTCTTCATTCATTCGTTTGAAACGGGAAAACCAACACCTCCTAACGCAAAAAAATTCTTGCTTACCGCAAAAGATGCCTACATTACTAATGGGCATTTTATTTTAACAGATGAAAATCGTCTAGTTCCAAAAGATGTCGATTTTACAAAGTTAAATGCACATATAAGTGATTTTAAACTTCATGGTCCTGATGTGAGTACAAGGATTCATAAACTATCATTTTTAGATCATAGAGGTTTGTATGTTGCTAATTTAACATCACGATTTAGTTATACTAAGAAACAAATGAAGCTTGAAAAGCTTTCTATTTTAACTAAATATTCTAAAATATATGGTGCAGCTACGCTAAACTATCGCATAGAGGATTTTGCTAAATTTACTGATAAAGTTCAATTTGATGTTGCCTTAGATTCAGCTAATATAGGTTCAAATGACATTCGTTACTTTTATAAAGAGTTAGGTAAAGATCAGTATTTCCGTGTCAAATCAAAAATAGATGGAACTTTAAATGATTTGAATCTGAAACGACTTACATTATCGGATCTGCATAAATCTAATATTGTTGGAAATATTAATTTTAAAAACCTTTTTGGAAAAAATGACCAAGAGTTTCTAATGAACGGAAAATTCGACAGACTCTCTTCTAGTTATGATAATCTGGTTGTTTTATTACCAAATGTGTTAGGGAAAAAATTACCTAAAGAGTTGCAACGAATTGGTAAATTTACAATTGATGGTAAAGCAAAAGTATCTAAAACAGCATTAGATGTTGATTTTTATATGACAACCGATTTAGGAAACGGTCTTGTTGATTTAAATATGAATGAAATCAACTTTATTGATAAAGCATCATATGCAGGAAATATTGTTTTAGAAAATTTTAATGTAGGCGCTTTACTTGGTAGAAAAGATATAGGAAAAACAACACTTAATATTGATGTTGATGGAAAAGGATTTACCGATAAGCACTTAAATACTGTAATTAAAGGAGATGTTCAGAAGTTTAATTATAATAATTATACATATAGTAATATTGTATTAAATGGTAATTTTAAATTACCACATTATAAAGGGAAACTTTCTGTAAATGATCCAAACTTGAATATGACTTTTGATGGTTTGGTTGATTTAAGCAGAAGAGATAGTAAATATGATTTTCATATTAATGTTGAAAATGCCGATTTACATAAGCTGAAATTTGTCAAAGATTCTGTATCTGTTTTTAAAGGAGATGTTGTAGTTCAGGTTGCTGGAAATACAATCGAAAATCTTCAAGGAAATATTAGTATTAACGATGCGGTTTATCAAAATCCAAAATCAACTTATATTTTTGATCAAGTCAATATTAGTTCAAATTTTGATGCCGATAAAATACGCACCATTACTATAAATTCGACTGATGTTGTTAATGGCCAAATTGTAGGTAAATTTAAATTTAATCAATTAGAAAGTTTAGTAACAAACTCTGTGGGTAGTTTATATGCTAATTATAAACCATTGAAGGTGAGTAAAGGGCAGTTTTTACGCTTTGATTTTATTGTTTATAATAAAATAATCGAAATATTCTATCCAAACATAGAACTTGCTACTAATACGATTGTTAGGGGTAAAATTGATGCCGATAAGCAAGAGTTTAAGCTTAAGTTTAATTCACCTCAGATAAAAGCGGCACAGAATACTTTTGATAACATAAGAGTTTCAGTTGATAATAAAAATCCTTTATATAATGCTTATGTAGAACTTGATAGTATTAAAACTAAGTACTATAAAGTGCGTGATTTTAGTTTGATTAATGTCACTATGAACGATACTTTGTTTGTAAGATCAGAGTTTAAAGGAGGTTCAAAAGGAGAAGATTTTTTCAACTTTAATTTATATCATACTATTGATAAGAACAAAAATAACATTGTCGGAATAAATAAATCTGAGTTGAGATTCAAGAACTCTATGTGGTATTTGAATGAAAAAGACGAACCAGACAATCAAATAATTTTCGATAAGAAATTTAAAAACTTTGATATCGATAATATTATTTTATCTCACCAAAATCAGCAAATAGAGCTGGTTGGACAAATAAAAGATGGAGATTATAAAGACTTGAAATTAAGTTTTAAAGATGTTGATCTTAATAAAATCACGCCAACTAATGAAAAATTTGTTTTGAATGGTGATATTAATGGAGAGATTAATTTTAAGCAAAAAAAGAATGCTTATCAACCAACTGCTTCAATTCAAATAAATAAATTGAATGTGAATAAGACTGATTTAGGTGCTTTGAATTTTAATATTGCCGGAGATGAAAACCTAAGGAAGTTTACAATAAATTCATCGGTAGAAAATGATAAATCGGAGTTATTCAAGTTATTTGGAACCTTCGAGATTATTAATAAAGAAACAATACTTGATTTACAATTAAAATTTGATTCATTCAATTTAGCTGCAATTAATACTTTGGGAGGCGATGTGCTGTCTAATATTAGAGGTTATGTTTCTGGAAATGCTGCGATAATTGGTAATTTAAAAAGGCCAGATGTAAACGGACGTTTGTATTTGGATAAAGCAGGAATGACAATTCCTTATTTGAATATTGATTATCAATTAAATGATAAAACTATTGTTGATGTAACTGATGAAAAGTTTTTATTAAGAAATAATACAATTACGGATACTAAATACGGTACTAAAGGGATTTTAAATGGAGTTGTAGAGCACGATAATTTTACCGATTGGAAACTCGATTTGGATATTAGTTCGAAAAGATTACTTGCTTTAGATACAAAAGATAGTGAAGATGCTGCTTATTTTGGTACCGCATTCATTAATGGTAAAGCTACGATTAAAGGGCCAACTTCGTCTTTGTTTATTAAAGTTGATGCAAAATCAGAGAAAGGAACATCAGTAAAAATTCCGATCAATGATGCGCAAACAATGAGTGATAATAATTTCATCCATTTTGTTACTGCCAAAGAAAAATACAATTTAGCAAATGGAATTGTTGAAACTACAAGAAATTATAATGGTCTTGAGTTAGAGTTTGATTTTGATATTACACCAGATGCTGAAGTTGAAGTAATCTTAGATAGAAATTCTGGACACGGAATGAAAGGTAAGGGATTTGGATCGTTATTATTTAAAATAAATACGTTAGGTAAGTTCAATATGTGGGGGGATTTCCAGGCATATGAAGGGACGTATAATTTTAAATACGGAGGATTAATCGATAAGAAGTTTATTGTAAAAAAAGGAGGCTCGATTTCATGGGAAGGTAATCCGATGAAGGCACAGTTAAATCTTGAAGCAGTTTATAAAACATCTGCAAACCCTGCGGTATTACTTGAGAATTCTTCTTTTAGTAAAAAAGTACCCGTAGAGGTGGTGATAGGTATTCGTGGGGATTTAACAAGTCCTGAGCCCGATTTTAATATCGATTTCCCAACAGTTAGTAATGTATTAAAATCGGAAATTCAATATAAGTTAGTAGATAAAGACGTTCGACAAACACAAGCACTTTATCTATTGTCTTCTGGAGGATTCTTGAGTCCTGAAGGAGTGAGTCAATCTGATTTTTCTAGTAGTTTGTTTGAAACTGCTAGTAATTTATTAGGAGGAATAATCCATTCTGATAGCGATAAGATTGATATCGGTTTTACATATACTTCTGCAGATAGAAGACTTGGTCAGGAAGCAGATGGTCAATTTGCGGCGACGATTTCGTCACAAATCAATGAAAGAATTACTATAAACGGAAAAGTTGGAGTACCAGTAGGTGGAATTAATGAATCTGCGATTGTAGGTGATGTTGAAGTGCAGTATAGAGTTAATGAAGACGGAAGTATGAATTTGCGTTTGTTTAATAGAGAAAACGATATTAATTATATAGGACAAGGAATTGGTTACACCCAAGGTATGGGAGTCTCATACGAAGTCGATTTTGATACTTTTAAAGAATTGGTAAACAAGATATTTAAGAATCATAAATTAGAACGTGCCATTAAAGGATCGAATTCAAATGATGATTTTCAGGATTCGTCTATAGATCCAGCTTATCTTGATTTCTCAAAGTCAAAGAAAACTAATAAAAAAGAAAAAGAAAAGGTAAAACCAAATACCCAAGGATTAATTCCTGAAGAAGATTAGTAAACTTACATGTGTTAATGTGTTTTAGTTTTGTTAATCTTTTTTTTACCCCTCTTAATTTTCTTATCTTTAAATTTGATTGTATTCAAATTTTTAACACTTCAATCAAGTATTGTTATTTTTAAATTATTAATTAAAATAAATGACTTTTTTTATTTTATTGATTTTTTTTAGTATCCGAAAACTTATTAACGAAAACGTTTGAATTTAACATATTCTATTAACTTATTATAAATATAGCCCGAATAGTGGTGAATGTTTGTTAATTTTACACTTTAATACTTAAATAATGCCAAAAACAATAAAAAAAGTTGGTGTTCTTACATCAGGAGGAGATTCACCAGGAATGAATGCAGCTATTCGATCAGTAGTTCGAACTTGTGCATATCATAACATCGAATGTATCGGAATTTATAGAGGCTACCAAGGAATGATTGAAGGAGACTTCAAAGAGATGGGACCTCGAAGTGTAAATAATATTGTAAATAAAGGAGGAACGATTTTAAAATCGGCTCGCTCATTGGAATTTAAAACTCCAGAAGGAAGAAAAAAAGCACATGAGAATCTTGTAAAAGCAGGAATCGATGCTTTTGTTGTAATAGGAGGTGACGGAAGTTTTACCGGAGGTTTGCTATTCAACTCAGAATATAATTTCCCAATAATGGGAATCCCAGGAACTATAGATAATGATATTTTTGGTACGAGTCACACTTTAGGGTATGATACGGCTTTAAATACAGTTGTAGATTGTATAGATAAAATACGTGATACGGCAAGTTCACATAATCGTCTGTTTTTTGTAGAGGTTATGGGAAGAGATGCTGGTCATATAGCTCTTAATGCTGGAATTGGAGCAGGAGCAGAAGAGATTCTTATTCCTGAAGAAGATTTAGGGTTAGATAGATTACTAGAATCACTTCAAAAAAGTAAGGCTTCAGGAAAATCATCAAGTATTGTTGTAATTGCTGAAGGAGATAAAATTGGTAAAAACGTATTTGAATTAAAAGATTACGTTGAAGCTAATTTACCAGAATATGATGTTAGGGTTTCTGTATTAGGACATATGCAAAGAGGAGGCTCACCTTCATGTTTTGACCGTGTTCTAGCAAGTAGACTAGGTGTAAAAGCTGTAGAATCTTTGCTTGAAGGAAAATCAAATTATATGGTTGGATTGCAAAATGATAAAGTATCATTAACACCTTTGGAGCAAGCTATTAAAGGTAAATCAGAAATAGATAGAGAATTGCTACGCGTTTCTGAGATCATGTCAACATAAAAATTAGAATAAAAATAAAATTGAAGTTTATTGTGAGGAAATTAGACTTTGAAAATAAGTAGAATAAACAAAAAATAAATAAAAATTTAGAAAAATGTCAAAAGTAAAATTAGGAATAAACGGATTTGGAAGAATTGGAAGAATCGTTTTCAGAGAGTCTTTCAATAGAGATAATGTAGAGGTAGTAGCAATCAATGATTTGCTTGATGTAGATCATTTAGCCTATTTATTAAAATATGATTCAGTTCACGGTCGTTTTAACGGTACTGTAGAAGTAAAAGAAGGAAAACTTTTTGTAAACGGAAATCATATTCGTGTAACTGCAGAAAGAGAACCAGCTAACCTTAAATGGAATGAAGTAAATGTAGATGTTGTTGCTGAATGTACTGGTTTTTTCACAACTATCGAAACTGCAAATGCTCACATTACAGGAGGTGCTAAAAAAGTAATCATTTCTGCTCCATCAGCAGATGCTCCAATGTTTGTAATGGGAGTAAACCATGAAACTGCAAAAGCTACAGATACAGTAGTTTCTAATGCATCATGTACTACAAACTGTTTAGCTCCTTTAGCTAAAGTTATTCATGATAACTTTGAAATCGTAGAAGCTTTAATGACAACTGTTCACGCGACAACTTCAACTCAAATGACAACTGACGGTCCTTCTAGAAAAGACTGGAGAGGTGGTCGTGCAGCAAACTTAAATATTATTCCTTCATCAACTGGTGCAGCTAAAGCTGTTGGAAAAGTTATTCCATCATTGAACGGAAAATTAACAGGTATGTCAATGCGTGTTCCTACTGCTGACGTTTCTGTTGTAGATTTAACTGTAAAAGTTGCTAAAGAAACTTCATATGAAGAGATTATGGCAGTTTTGAAAAAAGCTTCAGAAACTACAATGAAAGGTATCTTAGGGTATACTGAAGATTTAGTTGTTTCTCAAGATTTTATTTCTGATCCTAGAACTTCTATTGTAGATGCTCATGCAGGAATTGGATTAAATTCTACTTTCTTTAAACTAGTATCTTGGTATGATAATGAGTATGGATACTCTAGTAAATTAATTGATTTATCTGTGCATATCGCAGGTCTTAAATAATTTTATATACATTTCAAAATCCCGTTATTGAATAGATAGCGGGATTTTTTATTATTTTGTTTGACTCTCAATAATGTGAATAATTACACTTAATATTGTAAGATGAAAAACTAAACCGAAAACTAAATAAAATAAAATGAAATTAATAGTTGATAGTGGCTCTACTAAAGCAGATTGGATAGCAATTGATGATAATGGCAAGATATTATTCACAACACAAACCTTAGGATTAAATCCTGAAATTCTTAATGGGGATGAAATCGTAAGTCGATTAAATGACCGTTTTGATATATTACAAAATAAAAATACAGCTACACATTTATTCTTTTACGGAGCAGGTTGTGGCACAGATAGAATGAAAATTGCTCTATCACAAATTTTTCAAGAATATTTCGTTAACGCAATTGTTGATGTTCATGAAGATACTTATGCAGCAGTATATGCAACTACTCCAAAAGGAGAGAAAGCTATTGTTAGTATCTTAGGAACTGGGTCAAATTGTAGTTACTTTGATGGTAAACAATTATATCAAAAAGTACAATCATTAGGCTATATCGCAATGGATGATTGTAGTGGTAATGTTTTTGGAAAAGAATTAATCAGAAAATATTATTTTAATAAAATGCCTCAGGATTTAGCAGTTGAATTTGCAAAAGAATACAACATGGATCCAGATTTTATTAAAAACAAATTATATAAAGAACCAAATCCAAATGCATATTTGGCTACTTTTGCTAAGTTTTTAATCAAGCACAAAGATTCTGAGTTTTGCAGAAAAATCATCTTTAAAGGGATGAAATCATTTGTTAAGAATTACATCAGACAATTTGATAATTGTAAAGAAGTTCCAGTTCATTTTGTAGGTTCAATTGCTTACTATTTAAAAGATGAATTACAAGAGACTTTTGATAAATACGAATTGCAATTAGGTAATGTTTTAAGACGTCCAATCGATGGACTTATCGCATATCATATTTCTAATAAATAAAAGTAAATGAAAAGTATGGAGATTGCTATTATAGCCCACGATGGTAAAAAAGCAGACATGGTTCAGTTTTTAAATAAAAATAAAACACTCCTACTTAAGGAAAATATTAAACTTATCGCAACCGGAACTACAGGAAGTAAAGCTATAAATGCTGGTTTTAAAGTTCGAAAAATGCTTTCAGGTCCTATGGGAGGAGATGCCCAAATAGCTGCAAGAGTAGCAGAAGGGAAAACACATATGGTTTTCTTTTTTAAGGATCCGTTAGCAAGTCATGCTCATGAAGTCGATATTAATATGTTAATCCGTGTTTGTGATGTACATAATGTGCCATTGGCGACTAACGAAGCTTCAGCACAATTATTACTAAATGCTATTGCGTTAGAATTGTAAAAATCCATATTAAATTTTATAACGAACCGTTTCAATTATTTGAGGCGGTTTTTTTTATTTCTAATTACACTTCAATCTGTTTTTATATATAAAGGAATCATGAATCTGATTTGTTATTCATGATAAAAATATATAAGATATCGTTCTGTTTTTAGGTAAAAAAAAGAATCGGTTAAAAAATAGAATGAATATAGGGATTCAGCTTTATAAAGGGCTTAAAGTGTTTCTTTAGAGAAAAGATAGGGAAAGTAGTAGGTAAGAGATATGCTTTTGTAGAGATGTGATAATGTGCCGTAGTTATCATTGTGGCTTCGGCACATTAATCCTGAATTTTATCGTATTGCAATTATAGAAATTTCTACATTTACGTTTTTAGGTAAGCAAGCAACTTGAACTGTTTCGCGTGCAGGAGCAGTTTTTTCGTCAAAATAAGAACCGTATACACTGTTGATAGCGGCAAAATTATTCATGTCCATTATAAAAATAGTTGCTTTTACAATGTGCTCAAAAGTCATGTCTGCAGCTTTAAGAATAGCAGCTATATTTTCCATTACTTGTTTGGTCTCATCAAGAATATTATCTGTAATTAATTCTCCTGTTTGAGGATTAATAGCAATTTGACCAGATGCATAAAGAGTGTCGTTCTTTAAGACAGCTTGGTTGTATGGGCCAATTGGAGCTGGAGCATTTTCGGTAAATATGATTTTTTTCATGATTGTATCAATTTATATTAAATGTGTTTTATTTGTAGCAGAATCAGCTTATCTGTTAATAGTGCTTCTTTTGTTCCATTTGATGTCGCTAAGAACTCCAGATTTTATTCCGATAAAGAAATTCCAGTTTGAATATGGACCTATTGGAGTCCAGTTAAAATCCATTCTCCAGCTTAATAAATCTCTTTCAAAACGAAGTTGGGTAAAAGTAACTCCCTTTTGTACAAAATCATATCCTGTAGAGATACCACCTTTCCATTTTGGGGTAATATCCATATTAGCAGAAATCATTATAGAGTTTCCAATGATTTTGTTTTCTCTCATGGCATTTCCGTATGTTAGAGAGTAAGCAAGTGTCATATCCCATGGAAGTTTTGCGTTGAAAAATTGAGTTATTTCATTATCCTCTTCTTCTGAGCCGTCAAATTGGCTTTTACGTTGATCATTTAAATCAGTGCTTCTTCCAAATAAATCATCTTCACGACCACCGTTTCTTGTGTTTTGGCTATTTGAATCGTCTTTTTTACTTTTTTCTTTATTCGAAATAGAATAGTTTAATGTCATATTTGCACTAGTCATTCTGAATAAGCTTCCTCCATTATCGATGTTGAAAACATTCATTTGTTTTCCTGCATTATCAATTGCATATGGATTTAATGTAGCTCCAAAATTAATATTCATTTTGTTTTCAAGGAGCTGTGTTCCTCCACTAACTCTTAATGGTTGCCATGCAAATGATGTAATTCCGTCAGCATTGAAATTATAACTTGTAGAGAAGTTTAAATTGTTAAGCAACATTATTTTTTTAGGTTCTGTTTTTGTACTGTCTTTATCAGTAACTTTTGCCTCAAAAGTATTACTTAAATCAAATCCTATAATATTGGAGTTGTTGTTACCTGGTGCTCCAAAAATACCTCCTTCAAAACGGCTGTATTCTTTCATCGTAGCTCCTGTTGCATCAGCAGAGTAGGTATCGTAATATTTATCGAAACTAGGAGTATATCCATAAGAAATGGACGGACGCATTACGTGGCGAATCGATTTTATTTTTTTGTCTTCACCAAAATTAAAAGTACCGTATATAGTTGTACCAAGGCTTGAGCTAAACGAGTAGGTTCTATATGCGTCAAAACCATTGACAGTTTTGTCGATTACTTTGTTTTGATCTGCGTCGTATAATTTTTGGATGGTTTTTGTTTGCCATACTTCTTGGTAATTTGCAGTTGTACTTGCACTAAAATATTTGAATAATTTAAAGTTAGTACTTATCGGAATACTGTGTTTAGCTCCGATTTTTGCATCATCAAACATTTGAGGTTTGAAAAATAGAGAATCGGTTGTTACGATACTGTTTTTACCACTTAAGTTGTATTGGAAGTTAATATTTTTAATAAATCCTTTTTTAACTCCGTTTTTCCCTGCGAACGGGTATATCCTGTCAACACTCGCTTCTAATGTTGGTAAAGTCATATTAATGACTTCGGTTTGTGTGTTTTGAGAGTGTGTCGCAGTTAATGATGTACGTATTTGTGGTAGCGTATTAAAAGTTTTACTATAAGAAACAGATGAACTTAAAGTGTTGTTTAAGTTAGATCCAATATTAGCTTGGTTAATAGATTGTTTAAAGTATTTACTACTACCCATATTTACCGAAGCAGAAAAACTCGAATTCGGACTTGATTTTGTATCCTTAGAATGTGACCACTGAATGTTGTAAATATTTTGTCTAGAGTAGTCTGGATATCCTCTTTCACTAGATATTAAGTTCTCAAAACGAATATTTATATTACCTCTATATTTATATCTTTTTGCATAGGCCGATTCGAAACGCATGGCATAACTTCCGTTTGTATAATAATCACCTAAAACTGTTAAATCATAATTATCGCTTAAAGCAAAATAATAACCACCATTTTGTAATGAGAACCCTCGGGTGTTGGAGTCATTATAACTTGGTAGAATTAAACCAGAGATACTTTTTTCAGACGACATAGGAAAATAGGCAAATGGTAACGCAATAGGAGTAGGCACATCGGCAATTACCATATTGGTTAATCCAGTGATTACTTTTTTTCCAGGAATAAATTTAACTTTATTCGTTTGAAAGTAGTATTCAGGGTTGTCTACATCTTTTGCAGTTGTAAAGCGAGCACCTTTTAGGAAATAAACTGAGTCATTTTCTTTTTTAGTGATGCTGGCTTTGATTCTAAATTCGCCTTGTTCAGATCTAGAGTTCCAGATTAAAGCTTTTTTTGTTTTAAAATTAAATCGAATTGAATCTGGTTCAACGGCGCTTGCCCCTTGTTTAAAATTGGGATACTGAGTATAAACACCTGCCGAATCTTTGAGACGACCTGCATAAACTTCGCTTTTTTCGTAATCTAAAACAATGATGCCCGATTTTAGTTCAACATCTTGGTAATATAACTCCGCTTCATTATATAAGGTAATAAGCTTTCTTTTTTGGTCAATCTTAGCATAATCCTTGGCTTTGTATCTTACTTTGCCATCCAAAAAAGCTTTTTTGGGTTTTATGCTATCGACCTTTACGGAGTCTATAGTTGTAGTTTTTGTGCTATCTGGCTGTATACTAGCGTTTATAGCTTTCTTTTTTTTGTTCGTGTCTTGTGAATATATATTAGCACATCCTAATGTTAGGAAAAATGATAATAAAACGATATTAAATAAGTTTGTATGCAAAGGTTTAAATACTATTTTTGTAAAAATATGGCTTGTTTTTTGACATGTCAAACTTACATATAATTTTTTGTCAAAAATAATCAATTGAAAAAATTATAGTAGTTGTATTTTATTAAAATTAACTTTTAGATTATATGGATATATTTAACAAAAATAGGGTAATATTTAGTTTTTTTCTAACTATAATTTCATTTTGTGCCTATAGTCAATCTAATGTTTTTAAAGTAACTTTAGATGCAGGACACGGAGATCATGATTTTGGGGCGGTTTACAGTGGGCGTATTGAGAAAAATATTGCTTTGTCAATAGTTTTAAAGGTTGGGAAAATATTAGAGTCTTATCCTAATATTAATGTAATATATACTCGTAAAACAGATGTATTTATAGGTTTGATTGAAAGAGCTAACATTGCTAATAGAGCCAATTCGAGTATTTTTGTGTCTATACACTGTAATGCAAATAAAAATACCGCTGCATTCGGAACTGAAACTTATGTAATGGGTATGAATAAAGCAGCTTCTAATCTTGAGGTGGCAAAAAATGAGAACTCTGTTATTACATTAGAGAAAGATTACAAGCAAAAATACGAAGGATTTGATCCAGGTTCACCAGAATCTATGATTGGAATGACCTTGATGCAAGAAGAATATTTAGACTATAGTATTGCATTAGCTAGTAAAATCGAAGATGCATTTGGTTTAATGGGTAAAAAATTGCGTGGTGGTGGTGTAAAACAAGCTCCTTTTATGGTGCTACACAAGGCGTATATGCCAAGAGTTTTAGTAGAAACTGGTTTTATTTCAAATCCAGCTGAGGGAGATATCTTAAATTCAGAAGACGGACAAGATGAATATGCAAAAGCAATTGCAGGAGCTATCATAAGTTATAAGAAAGAATATTTTGGCAGTGGTTCTGCTGATCCTGTTGATGAAAGACCAGTTACAAAAAATGTTGAGAAACCAGTAAAAGATTCTACTCCAGTAAAAACTACAACTACTGCTCCTCCTCAAAAAAACACTATAAAACCTAATTCAGATGGTTCTATATATAAGGTACAACTTTTGGCTAGTATAAAAAAGACGCCATTAGCACCAGCAAACTTTAAAGGCTTAACTGGAGTTTCTGTAGTATACGAGAATAATGTTTATAAATATACCTATCAACAAACAGCCGATTATAATCAAGCAAAAAAATATTTGCAAGAAGCAAAAGAGAAGGGCTATGACTCAGCTTTTTTGATTGCATTTAAAAATGGAGAAAAAATTAGTATCCAAGACTCGCTTAAATAATAATTACAAGTTCAATATTTTTATATTAAATTTGTACAAACACTTACATTTTGAAACTAACAAGAGAAATTAAAACGGCTATTTTAGTCATTGCATCAATTTTATTATTTATTTGGGGGTACAGCTTTTTAAAAGGCAAGGACCTCTTTACTGATTACAAGACATTTTATGTTGAATATGATAATGTAGAAGGATTAGCTACATCTGCACCAGTTACCTTAAACGGATTAGCAATTGGTAAAATTAATGGTATTAAAATTAATGAAGCTACTGGGAAATTGTTGGTTGAATTACAATTAAAAACTGATTTCCCTATTTCTAAATCAAGTACGGCTTCTATATATGAGCCTGGATTAATAGGAGGAAAGCAAATTGCAATTTATCCAAACTTTAATGATAAAGAGCCTGCTGTAGAGGGGCAATTATTCAAAGGAACAACTAAACTTGGTTTAACAGCAGGTTTGGCTGATAAATTAGCGCCAGTTCAGGACAAAGTAGAGAAGATGCTAGTTAATATTGATAAACTTGTTTCGGGTTTAAATAATGTTCTTGATCAAAAAGGACAGGAAGACCTAAAAAAGAGTTTAGCTGAATTAAGTAAAACAATGGAGCAATTTCATAAAGCTTCTGGAAGCATCAATTCAATTTTAGATACTAATAAAGGACAGATTAATGGAGTTGTTACTAACTTTAATAAAATGTCTGGAAATTTTGCTAAAATGTCTGATTCATTAAATAAAGCAGATCTAGGTAAAACGGTTAGAAGTTTAAACCAAGCATTAGCTAAAGTTGATGGTTTAATGAATGGATTAAACTCAGGTAAAGGTACAATGGGTAAATTATTAAAAGACGAAGCGCTTTATAATAACCTGCAAGCAACTTCTAAAGAATTAGAATTATTGTTACAAGATGTACGTTTATCGCCAACACGTTATGTAAATGTTTCGCTTTTTGGAAAGAAAAACAAGCCATACGTTGCACCAGTTAACGATTCGATTTCTAAAAAATAAACTTAAAATATGAGTTATTTAGATAATATTTTATTTGCCATTCTTCTTATTATTGGTTTTGGTTTTTTTGCGTCAAGTGTGAAAAAAATTATTCGAAACATAAACTTAGGAGTAGATGTAAATCGTAAAGACAATCCAAAAGCACGTTGGAGAAACATGGCTATGATTGCTCTAGGTCAGTCTAAAATGGTAAAAAGACCAATTGCAGGAGTATTGCATATTGTTGTTTATGTTGGTTTTATTATCATAAATATCGAATTACTCGAAATTATCATCGATGGTTTATTTGGTACGCATAGAGTTTTTGCACCCTATTTAGGTCCAGTATATGATGTACTAATAGGTTCTTTTGAAATATTAGCTTTATTGGTTTTGGTAGCAGTAATAGTTTTCTGGATACGAAGAAACGTTATTCGATTGAAGCGTTTTATTAATCCAGATTTAAATGGGTTCCCAAAAAATGATGCAAATTATATCTTGTATTTTGAGGTAATATTAATGACATTATTCTTGTTGATGAATGCTTCTGATTTGCATTTGCAAAATGTTCCAGGAGGATTTTCGCACTTTCATAAAGCAGGTAGTTTTCCTGTAAGTCAGTTTATAGCGCCAATTTTTAACGGGATGTCTAATGAGTTGGTGATGTTGTTATGTGAAGCATTTTGGTGGTTGCATATTATAGGTATTCTTATTTTTATGAATTACTTATATTTCTCAAAACATTTACATATTTTATTGGCTTTCCCAAATACGTATTTTGCTAATTTGAATCCAGAAGGTCAGTTCGATAATTTAGAGTCGGTTACAAAAGAGGTTAAATTGATGATGGATCCTAATGCTGATCCATTTGCAGCTGCTCCAGTAGATGAAAATGCTACTCCTAGCAAGTTTGGTGCGAGCGATGTTCAGGACTTGAATTGGGTACAGTTATTAAATGCATATACGTGTACAGAATGTGGTCGTTGTACTTCAGCTTGTCCTGCAAACCAAACAGGAAAAAAATTGTCTCCTCGTAAAATTATGATGGATACAAGAGATCGTTTGCAAGAAGTAGGTAATAATATAGATGCTAATAAAGGAGTTTTTGTTCCAGATAATAAGTCATTATTAAATGATTATATAACTCCTGAAGAATTGTGGGCATGTACATCTTGTAATGCATGTGTTGAAGAATGTCCAGTAAATATTAGTCCATTATCAATTATTATGGATATGCGTCGTTATTTGGTTATGGAGCAAAGTGCTGCGCCAATGCCTTTAAATGCAATGATGACAAATATTGAAAATAATGGGGCGCCTTGGCAATACAATCAGCAAGATAGATTGAATTGGAAGAATGAAAATTAGGATAATTTAATTGATTATTTTTAATCGTTTAAATAAAATAAATTTCGGTTTTAGTGAATTAGCAATTAAATTAATTTTTACAGCTATATAATCAGATTAGCGATTAACCGATTTAACAAAAAAAGAAGATGTCAGAAAGTTTAGTTGTGCCAACAATGGCAGAAATGCTAGCCCAAGGAAAACAACCAGAAGTTTTATTTTGGGTAGGTTGTGCAGGAAGTTTTGATGATAGAGCTAAGAAAATCACAAAAGCATTTGTTCGAATATTAAATCGTGCAAGTGTTTCTTTTGCGGTTCTTGGTACAGAGGAAAGTTGTACTGGCGATCCTGCAAAACGTGCTGGAAATGAATTTTTGTTTCAAATGCAAGCTATGATGAATATTGAAGTTCTGAATGCTTATGAAGCAAAAAAAATAGTTACAGCTTGTCCACATTGTTTTAATACATTAAAAAATGAATATCCTGAATTGGGTGGTCAATATGAAGTAGTACATCATACTGAATTTCTTAAGTCTTTACTAGATGATGGGCGATTGACAATTGAAGGTGGCCAGTTTAAAGGAAAGCGTATTACTTTTCATGATCCGTGTTATTTAGGTAGAGCTAATAAGATATATGAAGCGCCAAGAGCATTAATTGAGAAGCTTGATATTGAGTTGGTCGAAATGAAACGCTCTAAAGCAAACGGATTGTGTTGTGGAGCTGGTGGAGCTCAAATGTTTAAAGATGCTGAACCAGGAACAAAAGAGATTAATGTAGAGCGTACAGAAGACGCACTTGAAACTAAACCAGATATTATTGCTGCAGGTTGTCCGTTTTGTAATACAATGTTAACTGATGGTATTAAGCACCAGGAAAAAGAAGATTCTGTAAAAGTTTTAGACATTGCAGAATTGATTGCAAATGCACAGGATCTTTAGTTTTTAGGAGTAAAGGTTGAAAGTAGCAAAGGTTCAAAGTAGCAAAGGTTCAAAGGAACAGAGGTTCAAAGGGACAGAGGTTTAGAGTGATAAAAGTTTTGTTATGAGGTTTTAAAAAAACTTGAAAAGTTTTTTTAACCTGAAACCTGAAACCTGAAACCTGAAACCTGAAACCTGAAACCTGAAACCTGAAACCTGAAACCTGAAACCTGAAACCTGAAACCTGAAACAAAAAACAATAACATAAAATAAAATAATTAAAATGTATATCCCTTTTGAAAATTTACCTGGTGAATCCAGAATTTGGATTTATCAATCAAACAGAAAATTTTCTGATGAGGAATTTTCTGAAATAGAGTCTGACTTAAAATCCTTTGTTGAAGGTTGGGCAGCACACGGAACAAGTTTAGAAGCTTCATATGAAATGAAATACAATCGATTTATTATATTGGCTGTAAATCAAGATGTGCAAGCTGCGACTGGTTGTTCTATTGATAGCTCAGTTGAATTTATTCAGAGTTTAGAGAAGAAGTATAATGTTGATTTACTTGATAAAATGAACGTTACATTTAAACTTGGTGAGCACATTGCGCATAAACCTTTGATTGATTTTAAGAAAATGGTTAAAGATAAATCAGTATCTGAGAATACGATTGTTTTTAATAATCTTGTAAATAATATAGAAGAATACAACGAGTCATGGGAAGTTCCTGCAGCTGATAGCTGGCACAGTCGTTTTTTCTAAGAAGATACCCAAATAATATTGAAGGCATGAGATTATATTTCATGCCTTTTTTTTGTGTCTCAGAATGAAATTAATATGTTGTATTAAGGAGTTTTATGTGATTCGTTATCTTTAAAATTTATTATGAGTTTCTTATGAAAAAACATAATTTATCACCTAGCCCCGATGGAAACGATATCCCGCGTTTTTTCTGTACGGATTTAGTGTACAGCGGGTTCGGTGGTTCTGTTGAATAAAAATGATTCTGCTTCTAAAAAAGAATAAAAAATAGTTTAGTGGTTTTGAAATGCCTTTAGATGCTTGTTTGGATCGATGGAATTACTTTTTAACTTAAATTTCACTTCTATCAAACGCTATTTTTGAGTACTTTCGTAGTACTAAAATTAATACATGAAAATAGCAATAGTTTGTTATCCTACTTTTGGAGGGAGCGGAGTCGTGGCAACTGAGCTCGGCCTTGAATTAGCAAGACGTGGTCACGAAATTCATTTTATAACTTATAGCCAGCCTGTTAGGTTAGCACTCTTGAATCCTAATGTACATTATCACGAAGTAAATGTTCCAGAATATCCTTTGTTTCATTATCAACCATATGAATTGGCTTTGTCCAGCAAATTAGTTGATATGGTGAAGTTGTATAAGATTGAATTGCTCCACGTACATTATGCTATACCGCACGCATATGCTGGTTATATGGCGAAGCAAATGCTTAAAAACGAAGGAATTCATATCCCGATGATTACAACGCTTCACGGGACTGATATTACTCTTGTAGGGAATCATCCTTTTTATAAACCTGCAGTGACTTTTAGTATCAATAAATCAGATTATGTGACTTCGGTTTCACAGAGTTTAAAAGATGATACTTTGAAATTATTTAATATTAAGAATAAAATTAAGGTGATTCCTAATTTTATTGAACTGGATAAAGTAAAGAAAGACCCAGATGCTCCTTGTCATCGTTATGTTATGGCTAAGGAAAATGAGCGTATTATTACTCATATTAGTAATTTTAGAAAAGTAAAACGTATTCCGGATATTATTAAGATTTTTTATAATATTCAGAAAGAAATACCTGCTAAACTGATGATGGTTGGTGATGGTCCTGAAAAGGAAAAAGCCGAAATTTTATGTCAGGAATTGGGAATTTACGATAAAGTAATCTTTTTTGGAAACAGTAATGAGGTAGATAAAATTTTATGTTTTACGGACTTATTTTTATTGCCTTCTGAAACAGAGAGTTTTGGTTTAGTAGCACTTGAAGCTATGTCTTGCGGAGTTCCTGTAATTTCAAGTAATTCGGGTGGATTGCCAGAAGTGAATTTTGATGGATATTCTGGGTATTTAAGCGATGTTGGTAATGTCGAAGAAATGTCTGTAAATGCCTTAAAAATTCTTAAAGATGATGCAACTTTAAATGAGTTTAAAGCAAATGCTTTAGAAGTTGCTAAGAAATTTGATATTAAAAATATCTTACCTAAGTACGAAGCTTTATATCAAAAAGCGATTAACAATTATAAGGAAATTAAGTAATTATTAATTTAAATAATTAAAAATGAAAAAGATACTAGGATTGTTTGTTTCGGTTTTTGTGATTTCTTGTGGGGCTACTAAATCTGTAGACAAAAGCACGGGTTTGTATGAAGTATTAACACAACAAAGTGATGGCGGTGGAAATATTCGTTTTTTTGAAATCTTAAGCGAACCCAATGAAATCATGATGTTGAAAAGTGATGAGTCTTTAAAAGGTAAAATAAACCAAGATGATATTAATAAATCAAATTATGTTATCTTGAATATGGGGGAAAAAAATACTGGAGGCTATTTTATTGGTGTTGAAAAAGTGGAAGAAACAGATACTAATATTGTTATTACTGTTAAAGAAACTGCTCCTGCTCCTGATAGCATGGTAATGCAGGTGATTACTTATCCTTATGCGGTTGTGAAAATAAATTCTAAAAAAGACATTATTATTAAATAAAAAAAAGATCCTGTGGCTTAAGCTACAGGATCTTTTTATAAATACATTTTATTAAAATTGAAATTTGATTCCTAATCCGATATCAAATCCAAAATTATCATCGTCATAATATCCAGAACCAATTTCTGGTCTTGCATCTAATGAAAGTAAGATAGGTACTTCTTTAAATCCGTATTCAATACCTATATTTCCGGCAGCAAATACAAAAGTTCCATTGTCTTTATATTGGTTGTAATCGTGACTCCAGCTACCGATACCACCACCGACACCTGCGTACCAATTAAAACCTTGATCTATGTTCCAAACCCATTGGTAAAGACCTACTAATTTAAACGCATCAACGTCTCTACTGTTTCTCCAACCCAAATCTGCTTCAATTCTATTATTTTTAGATAATGCTCTTTGGTAAGAAATTTCTCCTCCAAATCCGTGATTATCTCCTAAACGCAAACCAAGTGCATTTTTAGAAATATCTTGTGCCTGGGCAGTAAATGCCAATCCTAGCAGCATAATAGCTGACAAAATTATTTTTTTCATAAGTAAGTATTTATTTTGACAAAGTTATTATATGAATTATAAGTTAAATTTACAGAAAATTTGTTAATTGTTTCATAATTCACATTTTTAGTTTTCAAAACATTTTCATTAATGAATAATGATAAATTTATTTAGGGATAAAACGTGATGTAATTAGTTGGTTACTTATGTTGTCTTCCATTTCAAAAAGGTTCTCTTCTTCTTGGAAATTCATTTGGGAGTAATGAAATAGCTTCCATCTTTTTTTGTGGTATTCTAATGCTGTTAAGTTTTCAATCCAGTCACCAGAATTTAGATAAAGTGTTGATCCATTTTTGTTCTCTTTTTTTATGATTTTTGGTTCATGTATGTGTCCGCAGATTACATAATCATATTTTTTTTCTATTGCCAAGTCTGTTGCAGTAGTTTCAAAATCAGAAATATGTTTGACAGCTTTTTTTACACTGGCTTTGATTTTTTTTGAAAAAGAATAAGGTTCCTTGTCTATTTTAGATAAGCACCAGTTTACAAAACGATTGGTTAAAATGAGGTAATCATAACCTATTCCACCGAGTTTTGCAATCCATTTTGAGTGCTGTACAGAAGCATCGAATACATCTCCGTGAAAAATCCAAGCTTTTTTATCATCCAATTCAAGAATTAATTTATCAACTAGAGCAAAACTACCCATAGTCATTTCGCTGAATTTTCTTAATATTTCGTCGTGATTTCCAGTTACATAATATACTTTTGTTCCCTTAGAAGCGAAACCAATAATTTTTTGAATTACTTTTAAATGAGACTTTGGGAAGTAGGATTTGCGGAATTGCCATGCATCTATTATGTCTCCATTTAGTACTAGTATTTTTGGTTTAATGCTTGATAAATAATTGCTTAGTTCTCTGGCATGGCTTCCATAGGTTCCTAAGTGTACATCTGATATTACTACAACTTCAACATTTCTTTTTTTCAATTTTTTTCAATTTGATGTTTAACAAATTTAAAGAATCTACTATTGATTTGTTTTTAATAAAAAGTTATCAATTTTCCTTCAACTTTAAGAAATCGTGATGATTATGCAAGTTAATCTTTAGATAATAATACCAATTTTAAATTTTTTAATTTAATTCATAAAACTTACATTTGCTCAAAACTAATTACAATGGCGGGAAATAGCTACGGAACACTATTTAAAATTACAACATTTGGAGAATCACATGGGGAAGCTTTAGGCGGAATTATAGATGGTTGTCCTTCTGGAATAACATTAGATCTTGAGGCAATTCAGTTTGAAATGTCTAGAAGAAAACCAGGACAATCGGCAATAGTAACTCAACGAAAAGAACCAGATGATGTACAATTTTTATCAGGGGTTTTTGAAGGAAAAACTACTGGTACTCCAATTGGTTTTATTATTCCGAATACAAATCAGAAATCAGATGATTATTCGCATATAAAAGATAATTATAGACCTAGTCATGCAGATTATGTTTATGATAAGAAATATGGTTTTCGTGATTACCGTGGCGGAGGTCGTAGCTCTGCTCGTGAAACAGCCAGTAGAGTAGTTGCAGGAGCTATTGCGAAACAAATGTTACCAAATATTAAGATTAATGCTTATGTTTCGTCAGTAGGACCAATTCATTTAGATACGCCATATCAGGAATTGGATTTTTCTAAAATAGAAAGTAATCCCGTTCGTTGCCCTGATGAAGTAAAAGCGGCAACGATGGAAGAATATATTAGAGATATAAGAAAACAAGGAGATACTGTAGGTGGTGTTGTGTCATGTGTGATTCAAAATGTACCTGTGGGTTTAGGTGAACCTGTTTTTGATAAACTACATGCAGAATTGGGGAAAGCTATGCTTTCTATTAATGCTGTAAAAGGTTTTGAATATGGAAGTGGTTTTTCGGGGTCAGAAATGAAAGGAAGTCAACATAATGATTTATATAATACTGATGGAACTACCAAAACCAATCTATCTGGAGGTATTCAGGGAGGAATTAGTAACGGAATGGATATTTACTTTAGAGTAGCTTTTAAACCTGTTGCAACAATTATGCAAACTCAAGACTCATTGGATAATAAAGGAAATATCACACCAATGACCGGTAAGGGGCGCCACGATCCATGTGTTGTTCCTAGAGCTGTACCAATTGTTGAGGCTATGGCAGCAATAGTTCTTGCAGATTTTCATTTGATAAACAAAACATATTAGAGAAATACGTAAGACAGGAGAGCGTCTTATATTTAATTAATAAAAAAACACTTGATGAATAATAAAACAGAAACCAAAAAAACATCTTTTTTCAGAGGCCTAACTGGGCAAATTCTTATCGCAATGTTTCTTGGTGCTACATTAGGTATTATATTGCATAATACAATTTCACATGAAGCAGCAGTAGAGTTTAGTAATAAGATAAAGATGCTAGCTACTATTTTCATTCGTTTAGTACAAATGATAATTTCTCCCTTGGTGTTTACAACTTTAGTTGTTGGAATTGCTAAATTAGGAGATATAAAAACAGTAGGTAGAATTGGAGGAAAAGCTTTAGCATGGTTTTTTACAGCTTCTTTTGTATCATTGTTAATAGGGTTGTTTTATATCAATATCCTTCAGCCAGGAGTTGGGTTAAAATTAGATCATGTTGATATGACTGCGGCGACTGAAGTAACAGCTAAAACAACAACTTTATCATTTGAAAATTTTGTTGAGCATATCGTTCCTAAGAGTATTTTTGAGGCAATGGCAACTAATGAAATATTGCAGATTGTTGTTTTTTCTATATTTTTTGGATTAGCAGCAGCTTCATTAGGAAGTAGTGTGAAACCTGTTATAAATGCTTTAGACAAAGTCTCACATATTGTTCTTAAAATGGTAAACTACGTAATGAACTTTGCTCCAATTGGAGTTTTTGGAGCCATTGCTGGGGTATTTGCAGTAAGAGATGCTGGAGAATTAGCGATTACATATTTTAAATTTTTCGGATCATTTTTAATCGGGATTAGTTCTTTGTGGGTTGTTTTAATTTTAGTAGGTTATATTTTTCTAAAAGGGAGAATGACTGAATTATTAAGACGTATTACTGGACCTGTTGCAATTGCTTTTGGGACTACAAGTAGTGAAGCTGTTTTTCCTAAATTAACTGAAGAGTTAGAGGAATTTGGAGTAAAAGATAAAATTGTTTCGTTTATGTTGCCGTTGGGTTATTCTTTTAATCTTGATGGTAGTATGATGTATATGACTTTTGCAAGTATTTTTATTGCTCAGTTCTATGGTATACATTTAGACATAGGAACTCAAATGGTAATGCTTTTGGTTTTAATGTTGACAAGTAAAGGTATTGCAGGAGTGCCAAGGGCTAGTTTGGTTGTTGTTGCGGCTACATGTGGAATGTTTGATATTCCTATTGAAGGAATTGCTATAATCCTGCCAATTGATCACTTTTGTGATATGTTTCGTAGTGCAACAAATGTATTAGGAAATGCTCTTGCAACATCGGTAGTAGGAAAATGGGAAGGTGATAAAGAAATTAATTTTGATGCTCCTGAGGAGATTGATAGTTAACTGAAAGAGATTTAAGGAAGGACATTTTTATCAAGAGGAGATATTCTTCTCTGTTTATAATTATATTTTAAGGAGTTGTATTTTATTTATAGAATACAACTCCTTTTTTTTATTTTTAAATGTATATTTGATAAAATTTTATCTATTTATGCCTGTAAATCGTATTCTTTTTGTTTTTTTTTGGATGATTTGTTTAGGGCAACCAGTATTAGCAAAAACAGAATTACCATCTGAGGATGAAATTTTAAAAACCACTAATGTAGCGCTTAAGTATTTAAAAGAATCCGATTTTGAAAAATCATTGATTGTTTCACGTGTTGCATTGCAACAAGCATTAATGGCTAAAAATAATAACTTAATTGCTGTCTCATACAATATTATTGCTACAAATTACAATGAGTTTTCAGAATTTGACAAAGCAATATTCTACTATAAAAAAGCGCTTTCCTTTGCTAATAAAACAACTAATAATGTTTTAAAAAATAGAATTAATAATAACTTAGGTAATGTGTATTGTTTTGAAAAAAAACTATACAAAAAAGGAATAGAGTATTATATAAAATCTCTCGAGTACAGTAAAAAAGAGAAAGATACCGCACTTGTTTATTTAATTAATTTAAATATTACCTGGGCGTATTTTGATATTGACGAATTTAAATTAGCCCAACCATATTTTGATTATATAAAGGAGCATCATAAGGAGCGATCTAATGAGTCAACAATTGTTGTGTTTAATATGCTTAACGGAATGTATTATTCCCATATTAAAGATAATGCTAAAGCTCACAGTTATTTTATTGAAGCAATTAGACGCGGAATTACTGGTGCTGAAAAATCTGATTTATTGTATTCGTATATTGAGTATTCTATGTTTTTGGATAAAATTGGAGATCATAAAAACGCGTATAAGTATATTATTAAGCACAATGAAATAAATGAAAAAATATACAATGAAGAAAAATTAAAAAAAGCAGAAAGAGCAGGTTTTAATCTAGAATTAGATGAATACAAAAGACAGATTGGTAAAATAGAAATTGAAAAAAGACTTCAAGATCAGAGTCTAAAGAAATCTAGAATAATAGTTTTATTATTTATTTTAACGTCATGTATTTTTCTGATTTTGATAGTTACGCTGTATAAAAACGTTATTTTTAAAAAAAAGTCCAATGCAAAGTTGTTATTTGCAAATGAAGAACTTATTAAAGCCAAAGAGCAAGCAGAAGAAGCTTCAGTTCTTAAAACACAATTTATATCTACAATCAGTCATGAATTAAGAACACCTTTATATGGTGTTGTAGGAATAACTAATATGTTACTAGAAGAACATAAAGAATTGGCAAGAAGTCAGCATTTGAGTTCTTTGAAATTCTCTGCTAGGTATCTATTATCTTTAGTTAATGATATTCTTCAAATTAATAAAATTGAAGAAAATAAAATTGTACTTGAAAGTTGGACTTTTAACATGTCTGATGAGATTAACATGATAAAGAATTCGTTGTCTTTTTTATCTCAAAAGAATAACAATCAGATTACTGTAATTATTGATCCAGATATCCCAGAATATTTAATTGGCGATAAGTTGAGATTTTCTCAAGTATTGATGAATTTGGTGAGTAATGCTTTGAAATTTACTAAAAATGGGGAAGTTAATATTATCGCAAATTTGGTTGAAGTTATTGGTAAAGCAAATTTTATTGAGTTTCAGATAAAAGACACTGGGATGGGAATTGCTGTTATTGATCAGGATAAAATTTTTGAGAAGTTTGTACAGGTTGGTAGGAACGAAGAAGATTATCAAGGAACAGGTCTGGGATTAACAATTGTAAAACGGTTGTTAGGATTATTTGGAAGTACTATCTCGTTAGAAAGTAATATTGGGAAAGGTACGATATTTACATTTACAATAGTTTTTGAGCATGATTTAGAGAAAACAAAAAGTATAATTAATGAAATTCAAGTTGATTTAACCTGCAATCAAATGTTTAAAGTCTTAGTCGTTGAGGACAATTTGATTAATCAAATTGTTACTAAAAAAATTATTGAAAAGAATAATTATAGCTGTACAGTTGTTGATGATGGGTATGCTGCTTTAGAAATATTGGATATTGAGGATTTTGACGTTGTTTTAATGGATATTAATATGCCAATGATGAATGGGTTTGAAACAACACGTAAAATACGCTTAAAGGGTATAAAAACACCTATTGTGGCTTTGACAGCTTTTGATAAAGATGAAATTACTGATGAAGCAATTTCTGCGGGTATAAATGATATTATAATTAAGCCTTTTGAATCTGTAAAATTATTCAAGATTATAAATTGCCTCATTGTAGAAACAAAAAACGTTGGTTAATACCAACGTTTTTTGTTTTGTTTAGATGCATTTGATTTTCTTGATTTATGTGCTCCACCGCTTCGGTTTGAGTTTTTAGGCTTGTCTGTTGCAGTTGCTTCTGGACTTCCAGCGTGCCATTGGTAAGGATGATCAGTTACGGTTTTTACATCAACTTTTATTAGTTTTTGTATGTCTTTCCAATATCCATGTTCATCTTTACTGCAAAATGAAATTGCAATTCCTCCATTTCCAGCACGCCCCGTTCTACCGATTCGGTGTACATAGGTTTCTGGAATATTAGGTAAATCAAAGTTGATAACATACGGCAGTTGATCAATGTCAATACCACGTGCAGCAATATCTGTAGCTACAAGAACGCCAACTTCTTTATTTTTGAAAGCATCAAGTACACGCTGTCTTGCATTTTGAGATTTATCACCGTGAATTGCTTCGGCAGCGATATTGTTTTTTCTAAGTGCTTTTACAACATTATCAGCTCCATGTTTTGTTCTTGAGAAAACTAAAACATTTGATAAATCTTCATTTTTTATTAAATGATATAGCAGGTTTCTTTTTTCTGTTTTTTCAACGAAATAAACGCGTTGTTCTACATTTTCGGCAGTAGATGAAACTGGTGAAACTTCGACTTTTGCCGGATCTTTTAAGAACATTTCGGCTAGTTCACGAATTGCAATTGGCATTGTAGCCGAGAACAATAATGTTTGTCTGTTTTTTGGAGTAAGTTTTACAATCTTTTTTACATCATTTATAAATCCCATGTCTAGCATTTGATCTGCTTCATCTAACACTAAAACATGTAAATGATCTAAATCTAAGAATCCTTGTTTTTGTAAATCAAGTAATCTTCCTGGAGTTGCTACCAAAATATCAACTCCTTTTTTAAGGGTGTCTACTTGTGGGTTCTGAGATACTCCACCAAATATTGTAAGTTGAGTTAAGTTGGTATATTTAGCATAAGTTTCAAAACTTTGCCCAATTTGTACTGCTAACTCTCTGGTAGGTGTTACTATAAGTGCACGAATTTGTTTGGCTTTTTTTGATGAACCTACAATTCGGTGTAATTGATGTATGATAGGAATAGCAAATGCTGCAGTTTTTCCAGTACCTGTTTGGGCACACCCTATTAAATCTCTTCCTGATAATACAATCGGAATAGATTGCTCTTGGATAGGAGTGGGGTTTGTGTAGCCTTCTTCAAATACGGCTTTTTGTATACTTTTTGAAAGTGATAAGTCTTCGAATAACATATTTTCGGTATTAAGAATTTAGTTTTAAGTACTAAATTTCTGTGCAAAGATAGGTTTATTCAGTTAATCGTTTATTTGATTATGGTTTTATTTGGTAAATGAGGGTATTAATTAGATTTTTTGATAATTAGATTTTATGAAATCTGTAACTAAATAGCCTATTAGTTTACCTATTAAATGATTGTTTTTTTCTTCGCCTAAATCAGGTGCTCCCTCACAAATATGAATATAAGCAGCGTTTTGATGATGTCCAAAATAAGATATAAACTGTCGTAATTCTTCAATAGAAAAACCACTTAAGGTCATGGCGCTACTTGCAATGTTAGGAATTGCATCCAAATCTATCTCGATTCCGTAGATATCTGTTTTTACAAAGTCTAAAGCAAATTGCATTTCGGCATTGAAGTCCTTTTCCTTTCGAATTTTTAGGCTGTCATAGGTATTGTATCGAACACGATCTTCTATTTTTTTGATAATATCTAATACACTTTTTGAGGTATAATTTTCGTGTAGACCAAATATGAAATATTTTTTTAGGAATCCTTCTTCGTAGGCATATGAAAATCCATTGCCACTATGTCTTCCTTCTAGAATTCTAAAATCAGAATGTGCATCAAAATTAACTGCGTTTATCGGTTTTCCATGAGCAAGAGCAGCACCTTTTATGTTTCCGTAGGCATTATTATGACCTCCGCCAATAATAATTGGGATTTTTCCTGCTTTGATAACGTTAAATATGACATGCGAAACTTCTTTGTCAACTCGCTCTACAAGTTGACTTAATTTTGATCGGTCGTCGATGTCATTGAAATCAAGATGTTCTACTTCTTTCATTTCTTGGCGTACATCAATTTGTCCTAAAACTACAATGTGATTGCCCTTGCAAAATCGATTGTGTTGAATGTTTGCAATACTCTTTATGGCACTATTCCAAGCAGATGCAGCTCCAGGTCTTCCGTAGTTGGCGCGTATACCAATATCTTCTGGAATTCCTAAAAGAACGTACTTTGCTTCGCAATTTTTAAGAAAATTAATTACGTCAGTACCTTTTGGAACTATAAGCATTTTTTCGCCAAATTTTATTTCACCACTTCTGTGATTTGTAACTTTGGCTAAGTCGTTAATAGTAAAAGGGATTAGTTTTTCCATAAAAAAAATATATTTCCCAAAAATAATATATTTGTAGCAACTTACGTTATTAGCTTATATTAATTATTAAATTTGTTTATAAAAATTATTTAAAATATGGAAAATCAAAAGAAGAACAACTCAAGTCTAAAGGCAGTAATAGCAGTTTTAGCAATTTTATTGGTAGGTAGCTTAGTGTATATATTTAAGATGACATCTGATTCTGATGTTGTTAAAAATGAGCTTACTACAACATTAACAGAAAAAGAATCTGTTATGAAAGATTTACAAGAGTTAAAAGCAACTTATGATGCTGCAATTGCAGAAAACACATCTATGTCTGACGAATTAATTCAAGAAAGAGACAAAGTAGTTGGTTTAATGGATGATTTGAATAAAACGAAAGGTGATGTATCTAAGTTTAGAACTCAGGTTCAAGCTATGCAAGGTAAAATGAAAGTTTTAGTAGCTGAAAACGATGAGTTGAAAAAACAAAATGGTGTATTAACTGTTCAACGTGATAGTACAATTGTAGTTTTAGGAGAGTCTAAAAAATTCAATGAAGTATTAGTTGGTCAAAATGAAGAACTAGCTAAAACAGTTGAAAAAGGATCTAAATTATCTATTCTAAATACCAAAACGGCTGCTTATAAATTAAGAAGTTCAGGAAAACAAATTGAAACAGATAAGGCTAGTAGAGCTGATGTATTGAAAATTAGTTTTACAATTGCTGAAAATCAAATTGCTAAATCTGGAGATAAGACTTATTATGTGCAAGTTATTGATAGTAAAAACAATGTTTTAGGCGATAAAAAGACGGAATCATTTGGTGATAAATCTTTAGTATATAGCTTTCAAACAAAAGTTCAATATGAGAATAAAACAGTTGATGTGTCTGAAGATTTACCTGGTAAAAACTTTGAAAAAGGAACTTATTTTATCAACATTTTTGATAATGACGAATTAGTTTCTAAATCTAGTTTCACTTTAAGATAATAAAAAGTACTTAATATTAAAAAGGGCAGTAAAACTAATTTTACTGCCCTTTTTGTTTGAAATTTATTATCTAGATTTTCTTTTTTTATTCTGACTATCTTCTAGTTTTTTTAATGCTTTTTCTTGTTTCTTCGCCTTTAAATCTTTAGTAGATGCTTTCATATTGTTTACCTTAGCCATGATCTTAATTTTTTTTTAATTATTTAAATAGTTTAAAAAGAACCGTGATCCTAAAATTTATGGGAATAAATAAAACTTTATATAGCGAGTATCATTATCCAATTAGTATTGGGAATGATTGGAATGTAAAAAATAAAGTTTATAGGATTCAATAAGCACACTCGCGGGTGCTTAATAATTCGGGAAGATTTTTAATTTAAATGAATTAAGAAACGTAACTGTAACGTTGGTATTAGGAACCATGAATATGCTAGTATTGAAACCTTTTTGTTTCAAGCTAAATTTGCATAAATCAATTATGTTACCTAATGTGTTCATAAGAAAAAAGCTATTTTTTAAAAAGTAAAGATACTGTCTTATTTACTTGAAAGCAAGTCTAAGTTGTTCTTTTAGAGTTTTTTAATGTAATTGAGCTTTTGCTTGGTTTTTGTATCTGTTATTTAAAAATTTCTCCTTCAATAAAAACACTTTCTATTAAATTACTAGCAAAAGCATAAGGAAGTTGATAATATGAGGTAATAGGTTTTGTTATTATTAAATTGGCTTTTTTGCCTATTGTTATACTACCATGGGTATCTGAAACTCCCATTGCATATGCTCCATTTATTGTAGCAGCATTAATGGCTTCTTCGGGTGTCATCTTCATCTTGATGCAAGCAGTTGCAACAACAAAATTCATATTACCTGATGGAGTAGAGCCAGGGTTGTAATCTGTGGCTAATGCTACAGGTAATCCAGCTTTTATCATTTCTCTTGCTGGTGTGTATGGAATGCTTAGGAAATAAGAACAAGATGGTAGTGCCACTGGCATCGTTTCGGAGTCTTTTAATGCCTTAATGTCCTCTGGAGTCATTATTTCGAGATGATCGACAGAAAGGGCTTTATATTTGATTCCTGCTTGTATGCCACCAATCGAATTAAATTGATTCACATGGATTTTTGGTGTTAATCCATTTTGAATACCTGCTTCCATGATTTGTTCAGTTTCTTCAACAGAGAAATAACCTGTTTCGCAGAATATATCAACGTAATCAGCTAGTTTGTTTTTGGCTATTTCAGGTAACATTTTGTGGATAATCTCATCGATATATCCTTTTTTATTTTCTTTGAATTCTAAAGGGAATGCATGTGCTCCTAAAAAAGTTGCTTTTATAGTTGCAGGATAATTTTCGTTAAGTTTTTTTATGACTCTCAACATTTTTAATTCTCCGTCAACTGTAAGTCCATAGCCTGATTTTATTTCGACAGCTCCAGTTCCTAATCGTATTACTTCTTCTAGTCTAGCTTTGGATTGGCTGTATATTTCGTCTTCTGAAGTTTCGTTAAGTTTTTTGGCAGAATTTAAAATTCCGCCACCACGATTAGCGATTTCTTCATAAGAAAGTCCATTTATTCTATCTACAAATTCTTGTTCTCTGTTGCCAGCATATACAATATGAGTATGGCTGTCACACCAGGTAGGAAGAATCATTTTTCCTGTGGCATCAATAACAGAATCGGCTTTTATTTCTGGAATATTTTCCATTGTACCAAAGTCTGCAATTAGATTGTCTTTTAAAACTAAATAAGCATTTTTTAGGGTTGGAAGAATTGCCATTTCGGCACCAGAAACTTTAGAAATTGAAGTTTCTCGAACTTGTATTAGCTCTTTTATATTGATGATAAGGGTTGTCATGATTTATTTTGTATTATTCAGAAACAGTTATTTCAAACATTTTATCCCAGTTTTTACCTGTTACAAAAATGGTTTTTGTTTTTGGGTTGTATGCAATTCCGTTTAGAACATCATCGATTGTTATGCTTGGAGCTAATTGCTTGCGTAATGCTGACATATCTAAAATTCCTTCGACTGCACCGCTTGTCTGGTTTACAACAGCGATAGCGTCTTTTTGGAATACATTTACATAGAATTTTCCGTTGATTAATTCTAATTCGTTTATGGCTTTAATTTTAGAGCTTCCTGAGTAAACATTGATGTAATCAATCATTTTTTGAGTATCTGGATCCATTTTCCAAATTTTTTCAGTTCCATCTCCTTGATAGATGTATTTACCGTCATTTGTCATTCCCCAACCTTCAATATCTTTATCGTATGGGAATGTTTTTATAAGTTTTAATGTATTGATGTCATATATAAAACCTGTTTTTTCTTGCCAAGATAATTGGTAGAGTTTATTGTTGATGATGGTGATTCCTTCCCCAAAATATTTACTATCTAGTGTTATCTCTTTGTATACTTTACCTGTTTTGTAATCGTATTTTCTAAAATAAGAATCTCCTTTTTGTCCTGTACTTTCGTAAAGGGTATCTCTAAAAAATTCTAAACCTTCAGTAAATGCTTTTGCGTCGTGTGGATAGGTGTTTACAATTTTATATTTTAGTAATTTTGGTTGTACGCTTGAAACTAATTCGATTCTAGAAGTTGCTTCTGAGTTTTCTCCACCAAAATAAACTACTGCTTTTAGTTTTTGATATCCTAGTTTTTGATCTTTTAGTTCAAAGTTTACTTTATTTAATCCTTTTACCGATCCCACTTTTTTATCGTTTACAAAGTATGCAATGCTATCGATTTGTTTCGAATCTGGGTTCAAAACTCCCAAAGAAACGGATTGATTTGTAAGAAAATGTGCTGGAAAATTAGAATCGTCAAAAGAAAATATAGAATTTTCACCTTTTTTTGTCTCTTTACATCCAATTAGTGTTGTTGCTAATAAAATGAAAGATAGGATGTTATGTTTTTTCATAGTCTAAAATTTGTAGTAGGCAATATACAATGTTATTTTTATAGGCACAAAGCTCTTGCAAAAATATAAAAAGATTGTATATTTGCACCGGCAAGTCCTACACGATCTGCTCCTGCAGACTCCCCCAGGATGGGAACATAGCAAGGGTAAGTGGTTGAGCGATGCGATGTAGGTCGCTTGCCTTTTTTTATTTAATCTGAATTTTATTCAGATTTTTTTTTGAAATTAATTTAAATGTGGTCTTCCTTCGGGGAGATTTTTTTATTTTTGGACCTTACTAAGTTATATCATTTTCTCTGAAAGGGTATTCAATTAGCTAAATACTTATTGTTATATAGCTTTTCATATTTAATCAATAACATATAATCTACAATATGAGTAAAGTAGTGCTGATTACAGGCGGATCTTCGGGAATTGGAAAATCTATTGGTGAATTTTTACATAATAAAGGATTTGTGGTGTATGGAACGAGTAGAACTCCTGAGAAGGTTTTAAATTCTGTTTTTCCTTTAGTCGCTTTGGATGTTCGTAATGTGGAGTCAATTAAGACGGCTGTTGCGAAAATTATTCAAACTACGGGGCGTTTAGATGTTGTTATTAATAATGCAGGTGTCGGGATTACTGGCCCTTTGGAAGAAATTCCGACTGAAGAAATCAAAAATAATTTTGAGACTAATTTTTTTGGTCCTATTGAGGTTATGAAAGCTGTTTTGCCACAAATGCGTGAGCAAAAATCAGGATTGATTATTAATATCACTTCTATTGCTGGATATATGGGATTGCCTTATAGAAGTGTTTATTCGGCTTCTAAAGGGGCGCTTGAACTAATTACTGAAGCTTTACGAATGGAAGTGAAGTCCTTTGGTATTAATATTACCAATGTTGCTCCGGGGGATTTTGCTACTAATATTGCTGCTGGTCGTTATCATGCTCCTGTAATAAAAGGTTCTGCTTACGAAACGGTGTACGGGCGTACGCTTGAAACGATGGATGAGCATGTTGATGCGGGTGGAAATCCTAATGAAATGGCTGAAGCGATTTACAAAATTATGCAAGCCAAAAATCCAAAAGGACATTATAAAGTGGGAGCGTTTATGCAGAAATTTTCTATTGTTTTGAAGCGCATTCTTCCTGATAAAGTTTATGAAAAGATGTTAATGAATCATTATAAGTTGTAATTTTGTAGTGATATTGCGTGAGGGATAAGAGTAAACTACCGAAGTAGTGCGTATAGCCCGACCAGATTTACGAAAGGCGCCTAATAAGCGGTTTGTAGATGGCGCATTTAGGAAATTGGGTCACGCCCAAATATTGGAACACAATTAAATATAATACATATGAAATTTTTTATTGACACAGCTAATTTAGCTCAAATTAAAGAAGCACAAGCATTAGGTGTTTTAGACGGAGTTACTACTAACCCATCATTGATGGCTAAAGAAGGAATTACTGGAAAAAATAATATTTTAAAACATTACGTTGACATTTGTAACCTTGTTGAAGGTGATGTTAGTGCCGAAGTTAATGCTTTGGATTATGACGGAATGATTAAAGAAGGTGAGGAATTGGCTGAATTACACGAACAAATCGTGGTTAAATTGCCAATGACGAAAGAAGGAGTTATGGCTGCGAAATATTTTTCTGACAAAGGAATTAAAACAAACGTAACTTTGGTGTTCTCGGCTGGACAGGCTTTATTGGCAGCTAAGGCTGGAGCTACTTATGTTTCTCCTTTTATTGGTCGTTTAGATGATGTTTCTACAGATGGTTTAGCGCTTATAGAAGAAATTAGATTAATTTATGATAACTATGGTTATGAAACAGAAATCTTAGCTGCTTCGGTACGTCACACTATGCATATTGTAAATTGTGCAAAAATTGGTGCTGATGTTATGACTGGACCTCTTTCTGCAATTTATGGTTTATTGAAACACCCATTAACAGATATCGGATTGGCACAGTTTGTTGCTGATTTTGAGAAAGGAAATAAATAGTTTTCCTTTAATTTATTTTAAACCGTCTTGCTTGTAAAAACTTGGCGGTTTTTTTATGCTTTTTAGTATCTGATATAGGATGAAAATGATTGATTTGATTTTTTTTGGGGTTACCAAAAAAAATGAGCTCTTTTTTTAATGAAGTATAATTTTATAAAAGTATAAATTGAACTCTTATATATGTCTAAAAACTATATCTTGGTAATTTATGGCTTAAGTTAAATCTTAAGTTTTCCAAGAAAAAGAAACTTATTATGTCGATAAAGAACCATTAAAAAAACAACAAATGATAAAAAAGCAATTTACGTATGTTTATTTTTATTTATAGGATTATGTATTTCTTGTAAAACATCAGTGCCATATACTCAAAATGAAAAACTAGATTTGGTTAAACGATATAAAAATGATCAAGAAATTCAGCAATATGACTTAAAAAGATTAGGTGATAAAAAGTATTTTGATTCAATAAATAAAGTTGCGGAAATAGTTTTTCAAGAGAATACTAAAATAATAAAAGAATATTTTAAGAATAAACAATTTCCTGGAATAAAAGAAAACGGTAAAGAAGTGGCTCTTAGTTTTTGGGTAATCGTTCAGCATTCGGATCATGATATTGTTTTCCAACAACAGGTTTTGAAATCAATGAGAAAAAAATTAAAAAGTAAAGATGTCAGTCGTAGGAATTATGCTTATTTATATGACAGAGTAGCAAAAAATAAAAAACAGAAACAACTTTATGGTACTCAGGTTGTTTGGGATACAGGTTTTCCTGTTCCATATTCATTAAAAGAACCTGAAAAATTAAATAGATTAAGAAAAGGTATGGATTTAGAGCCTATAGAAGAATATCTATCTTCTTTTCTGAAGTAATAATTAAACAAGTATTTATTAAAAGGAGTTGTTTTATTTTAAGCATTGACAAATTAGATAAAGGTTTAAGTAAAAAAAAAAGTCCCATTTTGCAATGGGACTTTCTCTATTTTTATTGGTGTTTATTAGTGACCACCTGATAATTTTTTGTCGAAATTTATTCCTTGTTTTTTTAGTATTCCGCTTACTTTCCAAGCGTAAAATGCAAGGTAAGCAAAACATAAAACACCAATGATGTAACTAGCTTGGATTCCGATACTTTCAGAAACGTAACCTTGTAACCAGCTGATAACTCCACCACCCATGATCATCATGATTAGGAAGCTACTTCCTTGGCTGGTGTTTTTTCCTAGTCCGCTTACAGCTAATGTAAAGATACAAGGCCATAATGTACTACAGAAAAGACCAACACTAGTAATTGCGTAAACGCTGACCATACCGTGAGTAGACATACCAATTGCAAGAGCAATTATTCCTAGTGTAGAAAATATAAGTAACATTCTAGCTGGATTTCCTTTACTTGCGATATCAGCAGCAATAAGTACTAAAATGATTAATCCGTAGATATAGAATGGTGTTAAATCGTGTTTAGCGATTGCATTTACTCCTAAGAATACACCAAATGCTAAATATGGAGCTAAGAAACGTAATATTTTTTGTAAGCTAAGGTCATTTGTGAATGCTTCAACAGCACCTGTCCAACGACCAATCATTAAACTCGCCCAGTATAATGAGATATATGGTGCTACTTCGTGCGTTAAAAAACCTAATTTGGTTTCCATATAAGCTGGTAAGTTACTCGCTGTAGATACTTCAACTCCTACATACAAAAAGATTGCAACCATCCCCATTACTAATTGTGGGTATTGTAAAGCTGATTTTTTTGCAATTGAGCCTTCGATTGCGGCATCTTCTTGTACTAAAGCAGGTCTGTCTGGAAGAGATGAGAATTTTAATAATATAGCTACCAATAAGAAAGCAAATCCTAGGATTAAATAAGGAATTTTTACACTTTCGATACTTAAAGTTGTTGTTTTGTCAACACTTGATCCAAAGATGGCAAAGCTCACGATTAACGGACCAATTGTTGTTCCAAGATTGTTGATACCTCCTGCTAGAGTTAAACGCTGTGAACCTGTTGAAATAGGACCTAAAGCGATTGCTAGTGGGTTTGCAACTGTTTGTTGTAATGAGAATCCTAATGCTACAATGAATAAACCTGATAGCATTAATGGAAAAGATCCTGTATTTGCGGCTGGATAAAATAATAAAGTTCCTAAAGCTGATATTACTAAACCTAATGATAAACCGTTTTTGTAACCAATTTTGTTAACTAAATCTTCTTTAATTAAGTAAGAAATACCCATGTATATTAAAGATCCAACAGTATAAGCTATGTAAAATGCCAATGATACTAACTGACTCTCTCCTTGTGATAAATTAAAGGCTGTTTTAAATACTGGGATTAATATATCATTACTAGCTGCAACGAATCCCCAGAAGAAGAATACGACCACTAGAGGAATAAATTGTCCCCATTTTGTTTGTACATTTTCTGAACTCATAATGTGATAAGGTTAATTTTATTTGTTTTTATTTGTTTTTTGACGAGCGTAAATATATTTGTTAACTCGATGAAAAAAAAATAAAACGGGACAAATAATGTTAAATTTATACCAACGGCATGAATTATTCAACAAAGTGTTATTTTTTGAATACGTAAAACAGATGATTGTGAGTGGTTTATTCTAATATTTTGCTCTTTACATCTTTGCTATAATTCCTACCTATTGGCAAAGTGAAAGATTGAATTTGTATGCGATTTCCTTCAATAGATTTTACTTTATTGACAGCAATTAGATATGATTTGTGAATGCGCATGAATCTATCAGCAGGTAACTCATCCGACAATGCGGTTAATGACTTGTGTGTGATATAAGTTTTATCAAGAGTTATAACCTTAATGTATTCTTTCATTCCTTCTACAAATAAAATTTCATCAATATTTATCTTTATCATTTTTTTATCTACTTTGATAAAAAGATGTGGTTCAACACGATGATTTTCAACTTTAATGTTATTCTTTAAATTGTATTCGGTTGTGATTTTATTGATGCATTTTATAAATCGAGGTAACGGAATAGGTTTTACTAAATAATCTAGTACTTCAAGGTCATAACTTTCTGCTGCAAACTCCCTAAAAGCTGTAGTTATGATAACTTTAGTTTTATTTTCTATTAAACTAATGAGTTCAAAGCCGGTCATCATTGGCATATTAATATCCAAGAATACAGCATCGACACTATTATTGTTTATAAAATCTAGTGCTTCAAGTGCGTTAACAAATGTACCGGTAATTTCAAAATCGGTAAAGTTTGTAAAATAGTTTTGTAGAACTTTGATTGCTAATGGTTCATCGTCAATCAATACGCATTTAATCTTCATTATTAATAGGTATTTGCAAGCGAATTATGTAATAATTGAATTTAGTTTTGTATTCTAAATTGTAACAGTTTTTATAGATTAGTTTTAGTCTCTTTTGCGTGTTAGCTAAGCCAATCCCTTTTTTTGTCTTAAGATTTTGTGAATGTACAAAATTATTTATTACTTCAAAATCCAGAGTTTTGTTATCAATGATTTTGCAATTTACTTTTATTTTTAAATTAGGATTATTAAGCCCTCCATGTTTAAAAGCGTTTTCTATTAATGAGATGAATATCAATGGAGGAACCTCTACTTCGTCTATATCTGATTCTAAATTGATACTAAGTTCAACATTTTCAAATCGGAGTTTTTCTATTTCAACGTAATTATGGATGTAATCTATTTCTTGAATTAATTTAACAGATTTGGTTCCTTTTATGTCATATAAAACATATTCCATTAATTTTGAAAGTTTGATAATTACATCTGGCACTTTATCTGATGATTCTAGTGATAATGCGTATAAGTTATTTAGAGTATTAAAGAAAAAATGAGGTTGTATCTGGTTTTCTAGATATTTTAATTTTATTTTAAATTGATTTTCTCTCAATGATCGATTTCTTTCTCTTTCTCTCAACCAAGTAAGTGTTAGATAGACAGAAGATGCCATCGCAACTACGTATAATTCACCAATGCATACTGCAACGATATGATTTATTTCAAAAGGTTTGTATTCTCGATTTGCTTCTGGCCAAATATCTTGTGATATTATATAATAGGTAAGAGCAGTTTTTATTAAATAAATAGCGAACAAGCTCAGCATTAAGCTAAATGTATATTTTATATATTTTGATTTTAACACATAACGTGGTACTAAAACAAATAGATTAAAATATACTAAAGGTATATGTAATGAAAACTCAATGAGATTTGATTTAAATGAATAAGGGTAGTCATTAAAGTAGGCTCCCCATCTTAAAAAATTTAACAAAAAGTAAACACTCCAAAACCATAGGTGATTTTGTAGTTTAATATCAAATTTCATTTTATTAATAGTATTCACTTATTTAGTAGGTTTTTGATGGCTAAGAATATTTCTGCAACTTTAAACAATTAGTTAGTAAAACCAACTATTTTTTGAGTAAAACTTTAAAAAAAATATAAAATACGTCATATTTTCGGTATGAAAACGTTTTCGTATAGCGTATTATTGATTATTTTGTGTCGTTCGTTTAAAGTTTGTTGCTGTTGGTATAATTTATTTTTTTTAACAATCCCTTAAGAATAAATTTACACCATAACTAACAAAAATAAATAAACATGAAAAAAATTTTCTTAATCTTTATGATTGTTTTTACGGCGCAAGTTTCACTTGCTCAGGTAAAAAATATCAAAGGTGTGATTACAGATTCTGATGGAATGCCGTTGCCAGGGGCTTCTGTTGCAGTTCAAGGAGGGCAAAGAGGAGCTGTTACCGATTTTGACGGTGTGTTCTCTATTGAAGCTCAAAAAGGACAAACATTGGTTTTTACCTATGTAGGTTTAGAAACACAAAATATTGTAGTTGGAGATGCGACTACAATTAATGTTAAATTAAAATCAGCAGCTTCGAATATATTAAATGAAGTTGTTGTAACTTCACTAGGTATCAAAAAAGCAAAAAAAGCTTTATCATATTCAGCTCAAGAGCTTAAAGGAGAAGAGTTAACTCGAGTAAAAGATGCGAATCTTATTAATACGGTTGCTGGTAAAATTGCTGGTGTTGCTGTTACTAAAAGTTCTTCTGGTACTGGAGGTACTACTAAGGTAGTAATTAGAGGAAATTCTTCTTTTGTAAATAATCAACCTTTATATGTTATTGATGGTATTCCATTATTTAACTCAAGTGGGGTGCAACCAAATGGTACTTTTGGAGATTTAGCAGGAGGTAACAGAGATGGTGGAGATGTTGTGTCTTTGATAAATCCTGATGATTATGAAGGAATGACAGTTTTAAAAGGTGCTGCAGCTTCTGTATTATATGGTAGTCAAGGTGCAAATGGAGTAATATTGTTATCTTCAAAAAAGGTAAAAGAAGGTTCTGAAACTTTTAATGTTAACTCAGTAAGTACTTTTGAAAGTGTTGCTTATTTGCCTAAATTTCAATCTGATTACACTTCTAATGTAGGAGATCCAAGAACTTGGGGAGCAAAGCAAAAAGTAGAAGGAGATATAAAAGATTTTTTTGAAACAGGAAATACACAAATTACTTCAATGTCTTTTTCAAAAGCAACCGAAGGTAATTCTACTTCTTTAACTTATGCTAATACTACTGGTTCAGGAATAATGCCAGGTAATGGTTTGAAGAAAAACAACTTTGGAATTCGTCAAACAAGCAAATTTTTTAACGATAGATTGAATGTTGCTGTTACAGCAAATTATGTGTCTCAAAAAATTGATAACAGACCAGTAAATGGGATATATTTTAATCCAATTACAGGAGTTTATGGTCATCCAAGAGCTTTTTCTTTAAATGATTTAAAGAATTATGAAGTTTTTAATCCAGTTACAAATATGATGACGCAAAATTACCCAGGTTTTGCTGTAATTAATGAAAATAACGAAAATCCGTATTGGCAAATTAATAAGCAAAAGTCTGTAGATACTAACAATTTTTTTAATGGATCGATTGCTTTAGATTATAAGGTTTATGATTGGTTTCGTTTAACTTCAAGATATAGCTACAACAGAAACGAAAGTAATTTTGTAAAAGGAATGCATGCTGGTTCAGCTGTTTCTTTAGTTCATCCTACAGGAAGATATATTGATGTTACTACAGTTGGTATGCAAAATTATGCTGATTTTATTGCTTTAATTAATACAAAAATCAACGACGATTTTAGTTTTAATGGAACATTTGGAGCAAGTATTAATAATTCTAAATCTCGTGGTATTACTCTTGATTCAGGAATTGGTGGAGGACTTGCAAATGATAATATCTTTACTCTTGGAAACTTTATTAATAACAACGGAAATTTTCAATCAGGAGCTGAAAGAGAAGTTCAATCAGTATTTGCTGCTACAACTTTTAGTTACAAAGATTATTTGTTTTTAGATCTTGCAGGAAGAAACGACTGGTCTTCTACTTTGGTAAATACTGATAATCCTGATTATTTTTATCCTTCAGTTGGTTTAACAGGTATTATTAGTGAAATGTCAACAATGCCTGACTTCGTTAATTTTGCTAAAGTTCGTGCTACTTATGCAAAAGTTGGTAATGATATTGCCTCTACTATGACTAGTCCTACATCTAATGTTATCGCAGGTATTCCTTTAAACCCTACTGTAGGGCCTAAACGAGGAACATCTCTAAGAAATGAATTGAAATCTGAGCTTGAGCTTGGTACAGAGTGGAGAATGTTTAATAACAGATTAGGATTTGAACTTTCTTACTACAATTCGGATACTAAAAATCAATTTCTTCAAGTTCCAGCAGATCCTACTAATCCTGATGGTTTTGCAAACTATGCAATTAATGCTGGTAGTATTTCAAACAAAGGTTTTGAGGTTGTTTTATATGCTGATATTATTAGAGGTGCTAAATTTGGTTGGGATACTAGAATTAATTATTCACAAAATAAGAGTAAAGTGAATGATATTCCTTCTGAAACGAATAATGGAAGAATTGTACTTACTGATCCAGGATCAAATTCTTATAGATACTCATTAATTCAAGGAAGACCTTTTGGAGTAATTGAAGGAGTTAATTTCAAAAAAGATGCTCAAGGTAGAATATTGATTAATAATGATGGAACAATTCAAAGAACAAGTTGGGAAGAAGTAGGTAATGCAAATCCTGACTTTATGTTAAGTTGGTCAAATACATTTAAGTTTGGTTCATTTACAGCTAATATCTTACTTGATGGACGTTTTGGAGGTGATGTTCTAAGTTTAACCGAAGCAATGAATGATTTTAATGGTGTTTCAAAAGCTTCAGGAGATGCTAGAAATGCTGGAGGAAAGCAAATTAATGGTGTAAGAGCTAGTGATGGAACTCCTGTAACTTCAATGGATGCTTTTGCTTATTATACAAATACTGCAGGTAGAAATGGAGTAAGTGGAGAATATGTTTATAACGCTACAAATGTAAGTGTAAGAGAAATATCTGTTGGATATACTTTTAACAAAAAAACATTACCATTTGTTCAATCGGCTAGTATATCATTAATAGCAAGAAACTTGTTCTTTATTTACAAAGATGCCCCTTTTGATCCAAATGTAGCTTTAAGTACAGGAGAAGGTTTACAAGGTGTTGATGTTCTTGGAATGCCATCAACAAGAAGTATTGGTCTTAATTTAAACTTAACTTTCTAATCTTACAATCATGACATTAAATTTAATAAAAAAGTCAGCAATATGTTTCTCTTTACTTGCAGCTGTTAGTTGTACAGATAATTTTGAGGAATTAAATCAAAATCCAGTAGGTGCAACTACAGTGGATTTAGAACAAAACTTTAATAATATAAAAGGGTTAATTAAACCTGCATTTACTAGGCTATATATTTCTGATATTACATGGCAATATCAGTTACAACAAAGTTTAGAAGCAGATGGATGGTCTGGATATATGACTACTCCAAATGATTTTGATGGCAATAATAATCATAGTTATTCTTTGAGAGATTCATGGAATTCATATGCATGGGATGATGCTTATGTAAGCATTATTGCAAATCTTTATAAAGTAGAACAAAGAGCAAAAGGAAAATACGATCAGTTTTATGCTTGGTCACTTATTGTGAAAGTTGCTACTATGCAAAGAATAACAGACATGTATGGTCCTGCTGTTTATTCTAAATTTGGAGGTGATGGTGCAGCAATTTATGATTCTCAGCAAGATATCTATAAACAAATGTTTAAGGATTTAGATTTTGCAGTAAAAGAGTTGACAACAAGAGCTAATGCTAATGAGGTTTCAAAGTTTACTCAGACAGATTTGTCTTCATGTGGAGGGAGTTATTCTCAATGGGTTAAATATGCTAATTCATTGCGTTTAAGATTAGCGATGCGTATTTCTAAGGTAGATCCAATCTTAGGTAAGGCAGAAGCAGAAAAAGCAATTAATCATGCCACTGGTGTTTTTACGACGAATAAGGATGTAATGAAAATTAAATCTCCATTAGATCTTAATGTGATAGAACAAATGAGTCATGCTTGGGGAGGTTTGTTTATGGGTGCAGATATGGAGTCTATCTTAGGAGGATACGGAGATCCACGTATAGCTAAATATTGGGAAACATCTAAGGTTTCTCCTGGAGAATATAAAGGAGTTAGAACGGGGATTCTTTATCCAACTCCATCTACATATGCTAAATTTTCACAAACTGGTCCAAGAACCAGAACAGGTGAAGTTACTTGGATGTCAACTGCTGAAGTATATTTCTTAAGAGCCGAGGGTGCCTTGAGAGGATGGAATATGAATGGTAATGCAAAAGATTTATATGAGTCTGGTATAAAAGCTTCTTTTGAGCAAAATGGAGCTGAAGGTGCTGCAACTTACATTACAGACAATGTTAAAGTTGCTAAAGATTATGTAGATCCACTTAATCCTGCAAATAATGCAGTTGCAGTAAGTAAAGTTACAGTTGCTTGGGGAGCTTCTAAAGAAATTAATCTTGAAAAAATTATCACTCAAAAATGGATTGCTACTTATCCTGATGGGCAAGAAGCTTGGTCTGAATTTAGAAGAACTGGATATCCTAAATTATTCAGAATTACAAATAACAGAAGTGGTGGTTTAATTAGCACTGAGTTAGGAGTTCGAAGATTACCTTTTTCTCAAGCAGAAGCTGCAACCAATCCTAAAGGTGTTGCATCTGGAGTTGCGGCACTTGGTGGTCCAGATAACGGAGCAACTAGACTTTGGTGGGATACTACAGGTCCTAATTTCTAATAAAAAAAACAAATTTTTAAGAAAGAATGTAAGTGGCATAAGTAATGTAAATTACTTATGCCTCTTTTAAACGCGCATGTCTTTATAATAAATATTATAATAAATAAAAAATGAGAAGTGCTATAGAAATTAAACCAGACATTAGCTATAAAAGT